>JAFWRL010000139.1 GCA_017520105.1 Fibrobacter sp. | reverse complement strand
GGTCGGCTCCGAAACGTTCGAATACGATGTCGATGCAGACGGTGTCGAATTCCCGGTTGTCGAAAACATGGCACTCGGAATCAAGTTCGACGGCGCAAGCACGTATAGCTTCGGTGACAAGATTTCTGTCACCAGCAACGGCAACACGGAAAAAATCTCTAACGGCGACGAAATCACGGTTGCTGCTGCCCAGAAGAACGTGAAGCTTGGCGTGACCTCGGAAGCTGTGAAGTACTACTTCGCCTTCAACGAAAATGCGAACGGCGAAGCCTACTTCGGTGATTCCTGGAGCACGCTTGTTGCGAACTCGTTCGATACGAACGCTGACAACAACTGGATTGTTGAAAAGAATTACACGGTCGAAAGTACAGACAAGACGTTCCCGGCTGACATCTACAGCGGCGACCTCTGCTTCAATGGCTATGGCTTTACCGAAAACGCCATTGTCGGTTACACCGAACTGAACAACGCCGTGATTGCCCAGTACGAAGCTGGCAACTATAGTAGCACAAATCCGATGACGCTGTACGCTGTCTGGAGCTCTTGCTTCTCGACGACGGACGACGTGACTGTCAAGCTTGCCGATACCGACAAGGGTTCGTACAAGTTTACGAGAACGTTCAGTACGGCTGCTACACGCACTTACGAAGTCTCCGATGCTAGCTTCAAGATTGCATCTGTCACGGGCAACGTTTCCTTCACGGATGTTGCGTTCGAAGTCAAGAGCGGCGTGAAGTACGTCGTGGATCCGGCTGCGAAGTACGCATACGGCACGGGTTCCGCTTGGAACGAAATTGACGGCAGCTTCGCGGTGGCCGCAGGCTCCGTGAACGTCAAGGCTCCGCTCCTCAAGAGCGAATACAAGTTCGCTTACGACAAGAACTACAACGATGCAAAGGATGTGTTCTTCGCCCCGACGATGCAGGATGCTGAAACTTACGCAATTGCAAGCGTTACGGAATCTCTGCCGTTGCAATCGACAACGGTCATGGCCCGCACGGAAGCTTGCGTGACTGGCTGGGCCTTGGAAAAGGACGGCACGGACAAGATCGATGCGTTCGACATTGATGCACTCCGCACGCTCGCTTCTGCAACGCAGGTCGATACGCTCTACGCAGTCTGGACTCCGAAGGGTGCAGATTGCACGCCGAGCACGTTCAAGGTAACATCTGGTATGGATGCCGACAAGGGTAGCTTCCAGATGTTCCGCACGGTCGGCACTGAAACGTACGAATACGACGTCGATGCTAGCGGCCTTGAAATCCCGGTTATCAAGGACATGGAAGTTGGCTTCAAGTTCAATGGCTCCGACACGTACAATGTGACTGGCACGAATATCGAATACTCCAGCAACGGACACACTGGCGAAATCGCAAGCAACGGCATTTACGCCATTGTTGAAAACCAGAAGAACATGACGCTCCGCATGCAGACCGATGCCGTGAAGTACTACTTCTCGTTCAACGAAAATGCGACGGGCCTCACTGCAAAGCCGTTCTTCGGCGACTTCTGGGCAATGCTTATCGCGAACTCGTTCGACACGGATGCTGACGGCAACTGGGTCGTGACGACTTACTACACGGTCGAAAGCACGGAGAAGTTCCCGTCTGCGCTCTACAGCTCTGAAGCATGCTTGAACGGTTACGCTTCTACGGCAACGGCGACCTCCGGCGATACGCAGTTGAACAGAGCCTTGATTGCCCAGTACGAAGCTGGCAACTACAGCAGCACGAATCCGATGACGCTGTACGCGGTCTGGGGTGACTGCCCGGCTAACGTGGGCAGCACGACGCTCAAGCTTGCCGATACCGACAAGGGTTCGTTCAAGTTCGAACGCAAGTTCGCAACGGCTAGTGGCGAAAATCCGGTCCGTACGTATGAAGGCACGACCGCGAACTTTACGATTCCGTCTGCAAACGGCGACATCTCGTTCACGAATATGGAATTTGAAGTCAACGCCGGTGCCGACGTGATTGTGGATCCGACTGCGAAGTTTGCCTACAAGGGTGCTGCCAGCACGGATTCTTGGACGGAATACACCGCAGGCGACTTGCTCACGGTGGATGCAAATGTCAAGAACGTCAAGGCTCCGCTCCTCAAGAGCAAATACACCTTCGCTTACAGCTACAACACGACGGACAAGAAGAACGTGTTCTTCGCTCCGGGCGTGAAGTTCTCCGAGACGGTTTCTCTCAATGCGATTACGCAGTCCAAGAGCTTGCAGCCGTTCGACGTGATGGCTCGCACGGACGCTTGCCTCACGGGCTGGTCGCTCGACAAGGCGGGTACGGATCTGCTTAACGTCATCGACGACGAAGCTCTCCGCAAGCTCAACGTCATGGACGCAGACGATGTCGATACGTTGTTCGCGGTCTGGACGGTTAAGGGTGCAAACTGCACGCCGACGACGTTCACCGTCACTTCCGGCATGCCGGCTGCTCAGGGTAGCTTCAAGGTCTATCGCACGCTCGATGGCGATACCACTTGGTACGATGTTGGCACGAACGGCATCGAAATCCCGACGCTCGAAGGCATGGAACTTGGCGTGAAGTTCACCGCCGCTTCTCCGGCATACACGTTCGGCTCGAACGTTATTGGCGAAGATGCTAGCGGCAACAGACTTTTCAATGTGGTGAACGGCAAGACCTTCGCAGTTGATGATGCTCAGAAGAATGTCAAGCTCAATGTGACGACCGACGCTATTGAATACGTCATCACGTTCAACGAAAACGCTGCCGGTGCGGCTTACTTCGGCGACGCTTGGGCTGCATATATGGATAAGGATTCGTTCACGACCGATAATGACGACAACTGGATCGTGAAGAAGAGCTACAGCGTGAACAGCGCTGACAAGAAGTTCCCGATGGCGATGTACCGCGACGGCGCTTGCTTGCAGGGTTACACGTTCGCACAGGGCGACAGGACGAATGGCGTGTTCAAGGAACTGGATGATGATTTCATCGCGAAGTTCGACGAACTCGGCAAGAATCCGGCTGCAACGACGCTCTACGCTCTGTGGGGCACTTGCACCACGACCGGCGTGACCGTCAAGCTTGCCGATACCGACAAGGGTACGTACAAGTTTACGAGAACGTTCGATCTGGGTGACGGCAGTGTTGCTGAACGCTCTTACGAAATCGCAACTGCAAACTTTGTAATTCCGTCTGCGAACAATGACATTTCGTTCAACGGTGTGGAATTTGAAGTCAACAGCGTTGCGGGTGTCATCCTCGACACCGAAGCAAAGTTTGCATACAAGAATGCTAACGGCTGGAGAGATATCGAAAACGGCACGTTGTTCAACGTGACCTCTGTCGTGACGGATATCAAGGCTCCGCTCCTGAAGAATTCTTACAGGTTCGTCTATGACAAGAACTATAATGATGGTAAGGCAGTATTCTACAGCCCGAACATGATTTACAGTGCTACTTACGCACTTGAAAACGTCTCGCAGTCGAAGGACTTGCAGCCGTTCAACGTCATGGCTCGCACAGACGCTTGCGTGACTGGCTGGGCTCTTGACAAGGCTGGCCGCACGGTTCTCGGCGCATTCGATGCCGAAGCTCTCCGCACGCTTGCAACATCGACGAACACCGACACGCTCTATGCTGTGTGGGGTAGTGGTGCTGCTTGCTCGCTCAAGAACTTCACCATCGCAACGGATTTGCCGGCTGCTCAGGGTAGCTTCACCGTGTTCCGCACGGTCGGCCTCGATACGTACGAATACGATGTCGATGCAAACGGTGTCGAATTCCCGGTTGTCGAAAACATGACTCTCGGCATCAAGTTCAACGGCGCAAGCACGTACAGCTTCGGCGACAAGATTTCAGTCACCAGCGACGGCAACACCGAAGAAATCTCTAGCGGCGAAGAAATCTCTGTTGCAGCCGCTCAGAAGAATATCAAGCTTGGCGTGGCCTCGGAAGCTGTGAAGTACTACTTCGCATTCAACGAAAATGCGGACGGCGAAGCTTACTTCGGCGACTCCTGGAGCACGCTCATTACTACAGCTTCGTTCTCCACGGATGCAGACAACAACTGGATCGTGAACAAGAACTACACTGTAGAAAGCTCTGAAAAGTTCCCGGCTGATATCTACCGCAGCGACCGTTGCTTCATGGGTTATGCCTCTACGGCAACGGCGACCTCCGGCGTGACGCAGTTGAACAGCTCCGTGATTGCCCAGTACGAAGCTGGCAACTACAGCGCTGCTCATCCGATGATGATGTACGCTGTCTGGGGAGTCTGCTTCTCCACGACGGATGACGTGACCATCAAGCTTGCCGATACTGACAAGGGCTCGTACAAGTTTACGAGAACGTTCGGTACGACTGCTAAACGTACTTACGAAGTCTCCGATGCAAGCTTCAAGATTGCTTCTGTTTCGGGCAACGTATCCTTCACGGATGTTGCATTCGAAGTCAAGAGCGGCGTGAAGTACGTCGTGGATCCGGCTGCGAAGTACGCTTACGGCACGGGTTCCGCTTGGAACGAAATCGACGGTAGCTTCGCTGTGGCTGGCTCTGTGAACGTCAAGGCTCCGCTCCTCAAGAGCGAATACGATTTCGCTTACAGTTACAATGCCACGGACAAGGAAAATGTGTTCTTCGCTCCGACGATGCAGAATGCTGAAACCTACGCAATTGCAAACGTCTCTGAATCGCTGCCGCTGCAATCGACCGACGTCTTGGCTCGCACGGATGCTTGCCTCACGGGCTGGGCTCTCGACAAGGCTGGCAACACGGTTCTCGACGTGTTCGACATCGATGCCCTCCGCACGCTTGCTGCCGCCTTGGCAACAGACTCGCTCTACGCCGTATGGACTGCAAAGGGCGCAAGCTGCACGCCGACGACGTTCACGGTCACTTCCGGCATGCCGGTTGCTCAGGGTAACTTCAAGGTCTATCGCACGATCGGTGATGATACCACTTGGTACGACGTGGGCACGAACGGCGTGGAAATCCCGACGCTCGCTGGCATGAAGCTTGGCGTGAAGTTCATCGCCGCCTCTCCGGCATACACGTTCGGTAATAATGTCGCCGGCGAAGATGCTAGCGGCAACAGACTCTTCAACGTCGTGAACGGCAAGACCTTCGAAGTCGCCTCTGCTCAGAAAAACCTCAAGCTTAACGTGAACTCTGACGCGGTTGAATACGTCTTCGCGTTCAACGAAAACGACAAGGGCGCTGCCTACTTCGGCGATTCCTGGTCTGCCTATATCAATGACGCTTCGTTCTCTGACGGTGCTAACAACAACTGGATCGTCAAGGTCGGCTACAGCGTGAACAGCAGCGATAAGAAGTTCCCGATGGCGATGTACCGCGACGGCTACTGCTTGCAGGGTTACACCTTCGCCGCTAACGACAAGACCGACGGTGTCTATACCGAACTCAACGATACGTTCATTGCGAAGTTTGCCGCTCTCGGCAAGACTTCTCCGGCAACGCTCTACGCTTACTGGGAAACTTGCACAAGCACCGGCACGACCGTCAAGCTTACGGATACCGACAAGGGTTCGTACAAGTTTACGAGAACGTTCGACCTTGGCGATGGCAATGTTGCTGAACGTACCTACACGGCTACAACCGCTAACTTCAAGATTCCGTCCAAGAACGACGTCTCGTTCAACAACGTTGAATTCGAAGTCAAGAGCGGTGTTGACGCAATCGTGGATACCGAAGCGAAGTACGCTTATCGCAAGGCCTCTACTTGGACGGAAATTGACGGACTCTTCACGGTCAACTCCAGCGTGGATTCTGTCAAGGCTCCGATCCTGAAGAACAAGTACACGTTCGCTTACGACAGGAACTATAATGACGGCAAGGCTGTGTTCTACAGCCCGAATATGAAGAACAGCGGAACCTATACGGTTGCTAACGTATCGGAATCCAAGTCTCTCCAGACGCTCGACGTGATGGGACGCGCTGATGCTTGCCTCACGGGCTGGGCTCTCGACAAGGCTGGCCGCACGGTCATCGGAACGTTCGATGCCGAAGCACTCCGCACGATCAACGCTCTCGAAGATGCTGGCGAAGATGTCGGCACGCTCTACGCCGTATGGACTGCAAAGGGCGCAAGCTGCACGCCGACGACGTTCACGGTCACTTCCGGCATGCCGGTTGCTCAGGGTAGCTTCAAGGTCTATCGCACGATCGGTGATGATACCACTTGGTACGACGTGGGCACGAACGGCTTTGAAGTTCCGACGCTTACGGGCATGAAGCTCGGCGTGAAGTTCACTGCTGCCTCTCCGGCATACACGTTCGGCTCCGACGTTATCGGCAACGATGCTAGCGGAACCAGACTGTTCAGCACGAAGAATGGCAACATGTTCACTGTCGCTCAAGCCCAGAAGAATGTGAAACTTGCCGTGAACTCCTCTAAGGTGGATTACATGTTCGCCTTCAGCGAAAACGACAAGGGTGCCGCTTACTTCGATGATTCTTGGTCTGCCTATATCAATGATGCTTCGTTCTCTACGGATAACGCTGGCAACTGGATTGTGAAGGCTGGCTACAGCGTTGAAAGCACCGACAAGAAGTTCCCGATGGCGATGTACCGCGACGGCTACTGCTTGCAGGGTTACACGTTCGCCGCTAACGACAAGACCGACGGCGTCTATACCGAACTTAGTGACGCATTCATTGCGAAGTTCGCTGCTCTCGGCAAGACTTCTCCGGCAACGCTCTACGCTTACTGGGGCGCTTGCTCTGCTGCTAACAGCGTGACGGTCAAGCTCGCCGATACTGACAAGGGCTCGTACAAGTTTACGAGAACGTTCGCTCTTGGTGATGGCAAGGTTGCTGAACGCGCTTACGAAGCCGCTGCTGCTAACTTTGTGGTTCCGTCCAAGAACAACGATGTCTCGTTCAATGCGGTTGCGTTCACGGTGAAGAGCGGTTCCGGCGTGATTCTCGATACGGACGCCAAGCTCTCTGTCAAGGGCACTGCCGCTACGGCTGACTGGACGGATTACACCGATGGTGACATGCTCACTGCTGGTGTAAACCTTGGCTCTGTCAAGGCTCCGCTCCTGAAGAACTCCTACACGTTCGCATACAATAAGAACTATGCAGTGGATAGCGCTGTGTTCTACAGTCCGAACATGAAGAACAGCGGAACCTACACGATTGCAAGTGTAGCTGAATCCAAGTCTCTCCAGACGCTCGACGTGATGGCCCGCACGGATGCTTGCCTCACGGGCTGGGCTCTCGACAAGGCTGGCCGCACGGTTATCGGAACGTTCGATGCCGAAGCACTCCGCACGCTCAATGCCGCAACCGCAACGGATACGCTCTACGCTGTTTGGACGAAGAAGGGCACGGCTGGTTGCTCGCCGACGACGTTCACCGTCACTTCCGGCATGCCTGCCGCTCAGGGTAGCTTCAAGGTTTACCGTGTGCTCAATGCTGACACCACTTGGTACAATGTTGGTACGAACGGCATTGAAATCCCGACGCTTATAGGCATGAAACTCGGCGTGAAGTTCACCGCCGCTTCTCCGGCATACACGTTCGGCAAGAATGTCGCTGGTGAAGATGCAAACGGTAACAGGCTCTTCAACGTCGTGAACGGCAACATGTTCATTGTCGCTAAAGCCCAGAACAACGTCAAGCTCAGCGTGACCTCGGATGTCGTGACCTACACGTTCGCCTTCAATGCGAATGCAGGCAAGGCAAGCGTGTTCAGCGGTGCAGACTTCACGGCGAAGGGCGAGTTTGTAATCGGCGATGCATTGCCGATGAACCTCTACCGTAACGATGCAAAGCTTGTAGGCTGGTCGTTTGAACCTCTTACGAGTGCTGCGGCGGGCAAGGTATTCACGAACGTGAACGACGAATTTGTGAACGCAATTGAAAACTCCGCCAAGGCTGATACGTTGTATGCAGTCTGGGCTGTTGATAATGCTAGAAAGACTTACACGATTGCGATTACGAACTTGGTCGAAGAAGGTTCGTTCGAATTGAAGAACGCTTCTAGCGTCTATACGGTAAAACCGGGCGAAACGCTTACCGTTCCTTCGGAAAACGATCTCGTGTTTGCAGTTTCGTTCAAGCCGAATTCTTACAACAAGAACGAATACACTGGCATTGAAATTCTCGATACGAAGAGTGGCAAGCTGCTCACGACCGTCAACACCGGCGATACGTACAAGTTTGTGTCGAACGTGGCTTTGCGTGCCGTGGGCAAGTTCAGCCCGGTTCAGTTCGCTCTCAATACTAACGCTGGTTCGAACAAGGTATTTTTCGGTGACGCGTTCAAGGAATTTGCCTGGACCGCCAAGTCGTTCGAAGACGTCCTCCCGAGTGAAGTCTATCGTACCGACGCCGTGCTCGCTGGTTGGAGTTTCGACAAGAACGCCACCAAGGGTTCTGTGACATACGACGAAAAACTTGCAGGCTCTTACGACACGTTCCGCTCCAACAAGAGCAACGCCAACAAGACTCCGGTTCTCTACGCCGTATGGCAGAAGAAGACCGTCCAGACAATTACGGTCAAGGCTGACAGCGCCGCCAAGGGCTCGCTCACTTTGACGCAGTTTGTCGGGGACCGCTCCTTCGCCCATGCAGTATCCGAAAAGGGCATGAAGGTGCCGTCTGTTGATAATGGCTTGATTTTCCAGGCTCACTTCGACGTCAACGATTCCTGGTCGATGAACGCCAAGAAGCCGCTCGTCTGGACGACGGCCAAGGCTAAGGATTCTACTGCGAATGACGCGTTCAAGGTCGTCAAGACTGACGTGACGGTCAAGGTGCTCGCCGTGTTCAAGGAATTCCACTTCGTCTTCAATGTTTCTGGAGAATCGCTGTTCTACGGTGACGACTGGATGCAGGATGGCGACTTCGCCTCTACCGAAGACAAGACGGAAACCGCGTTCCCGACGATGGTCTATAATACGGATAGCTGCGTTGCTGGCTGGAGCGTGAAGGTGGGTACAACTTCCTACACGAACTTGCAGGATGCAATGATTGGAGACCTCTACGCTGCCTATCCGAACATTAATTCCTTGAAGAATGTTAAACTCTATGCTCAGTGGACGAACAAGGTTGATGATTGTGCCGGCAAGATTGCCCGAATCGAAGTGGATCAGAAACATGGCGATGTTCATCTTGTTGAAAATATGGACAAGTCCAACGTTGTGCACAAGTTCAACAAGTATGGCTCGATGCTGTTGCCTGCCGAAATCGAAAGCGATAATTGGACGGTACGTACAAATCCGGATTCCAGCTTTGTACTTGATTCTCTCGTCGTGATGCGTGATGGCAAGAAGGAATCTGTTCTCCATGAAGGCGACCATCTGCCGACGAACATGGAGAAGGTTGTGATGAAGGCCTACTTCGGCAAGGCGAACAAGACTCCGATCGAAATTGTTGATAAGAACTTCGCACAGAGCGGTAATGCCGTTCGCGTGGGCTTCAAGACGAGCGAATTCGAAGTGACTCGCGCAGTCTCTGGCCGTGTGCGTATTACGGATGAAAAGGGCGTTTTGGTTCTCGACTCCTTGCTGGGCGACTCTGTCGTATCTGCATTTGCCGATGAAGTCATTATGCGCGTGAATAAGCCGGGTACGTACAAGATGCTCCTCACGTTCAGTGACCGTAAGGAATCCGCTGAATATGGCAAGCAGTTTACTGTGAACGCTCAGGTAGCCTCGTTTGCTGCTGAAAGCTGGCGTATGATTTCCCTTGCTCCTGTGGATACCAGCGCTATTGTCTGGAACGACAGTAATCACTTCTACTGGTGGGACGATTCTTACTGCGGTGAATTCTGGCAGTACAAGACGTTTAACCGTGGCGATGAAATTGTCGGTACTCGTGGTGTCTGGTACAGCTCTCGGAGCGGCACTCCGCTTGTCATCCGTGATGATATCGAGGATGAAGGCGAAGACATTGTTTGGGAACTCGACAGCATCGGTTCTGGCTGGAACCTCGTGGCGAACCCGCATGGCTGGCGCGTGAATTTGTTCAGCTTGAACGGAAACGGTCGTAAGAACGTTGACGAAAATGCTGAAATCTCGTTCTGGCGCTACAATGCAGAAACTAGCGATTACGAAGAAATCGACGGTGTCGTCGAAACGACTCTTGAACCTTACGAAGCTGTGTGGGCAAAGGTCTCGAAGAAGTCTCAGTGGACTGTGTCCGCCAAGCCCATCTTCACGTTCTCCAGCGCTGCTGACGAGGGCAAGGGCGTGCTCTCGAAGCGTACGCTTGCGAAGGCCTCGACGAAGGATCGCTGGACGTTGCAGGCTGTGCTCGAAGACAACAACGGTCATCGCGACTCCTGGAACATCTTGGGTGTCAGCAACAATCCGTTTGTTGCCGAAGAACCGCCGGCAAGCTTTGGCGACCATGTGACGCTCTCGATTGTCGATGGCAAGCACGGTCTCGCGAAGTCCATCAAGGATGCCGATTCCGAAAAGGAATGGACGCTTGCCCTCTCTGCAACGGGCAGCCGCGCTGGCTACCTCTCGTTTGCCGGCATCAAGGACATCAATGCCTTTGGCTACCACGTGTATGTGACTGTCGATGGCACGACGACCGAGATGAAGGAAGGAACTCCGTTGCAGGTGTCGCTGAGCTCCAAGCCGAAGAACGCTACGGTGCGTGTCGAACGTGGCACAATCGCAGTCGCCCAGAAGTCCGGCTTGAAGGGCCTCCGCTCCGCAAAGCTTGGCAACCAGCTGCATGTCTCGTTCGAAGTTCCTGACGAACTCGTTGACGAAAGCACGAGAGTTGAACTCTTGACGGCTAAGGGTGGCGTTATCGCGACAGCATCGGCAAAGTCCGTGTTCGGAACGAACAAGGTCGCTATGGACGTGCCGAAGAACGGCGTGTATATCCTCCGCGTCCGTGTGGGTTCCGCTCAAGTCACTCGCCAAATTCTGGTGAAGTAGCGCTTTAACAACGAAATGTGAAAGCTATAGCAAAGGGGCCGCAAGGCCCCTTTTTCAATGTTCTGCAAGATTTGTCGAACTCCCGCCTTTTACTATCTTTTCCTTTAGAGGTTTTATTATGAAATTTTTTGTGACAGGTGTTGGTGGCCAGTTGGGTCATGATGTGATGAATGAACTTGCAAAGCGCGGTTATACAGGCGTGGGCTCGGATATGGCTCCGTCTTATAGCGGTGTCGCTGATGGTAGTGCCGTAACTACGATGCCTTATGTTTCTCTTGACATTACGGATCCTGTGGCTGTCGAAAAAGTGATTTCCGAGGTGAAGCCGGATGCTGTGATTCATTGTGCTGCGTGGACTGCGGTCGATATGGCCGAAGACGATGCGAATGTTTCGAAGGTTCGCGCTGTGAATGCCGGTGGTACGCAGAATATCGCCAACGCATGCAAAAAACTTGGCTGCAAGATGACCTACATCAGTACGGATTACGTATTCGATGGCCAGGGAACCTCTCCGTGGAAACCGGACTGCAAGGATTACAAGCCTTTGAACGTTTATGGTCAAACAAAGCTTGAAGGTGAACTTGCTGTTGCCAATACGCTTGAAAAGTATTTTATTGTTCGCATTGCTTGGGTGTTCGGTCTTAATGGCAAGAATTTCATCAAGACGATGCTGAAAGTGGGGGAGTCTCACGATACCGTCCGCGTCGTTTATGATCAAATTGGCACGCCGACTTACACGCTTGATTTGTCTCGATTGCTCGTTGATATGAACGAGACTGAAAAGTATGGTTACTACCATGCGACGAACGAAGGCGGATTCATCAGTTGGTACGACTTTACCAAGGAAATTTA
Source organism: Fibrobacter sp. (assembly GCA_017520105.1). The sequence goes on along the minus strand of JAFWRL010000139.1, from coordinate 7,739 downwards.
TAAGCAAGCTGGCCTCCCGACGAAGGTTTTGCCGGTGACAACTGCGGAGTATGGACTTTCTAAGGCTGCACGCCCGTTCAACAGCCGCCTCGACAAGAGTAAACTTGTGGAAGCCGGATTCAAGCCGCTCCCGACATGGCAAGACGCTCTTGCTCGTTACTTAAAGGAAATCGGCGTAGTCGTGTAAGGTCTGTAGGGCTATAATCCCCAACAGTTCCCGATTTGCTTCAAATTCTTTTTTATATTGTATGATGATGAAAAAGAATTTTTTGCTCTTGGGGCTTTGTGCCCTTTCGCTTTTTGCATGTTATAGTCCCGACCCATTTGAGGCCGATTATTCGGATGATAATTCCAAATCCGGTAATAGTTCTGAATTGGGGAAAATTTTCGCTATAAACAACAATCAGCAAACATGCAATCCGTCCGTTTCGCAAGATACGGTGAATTTCCCGGCATCAATGCTGTGGCTCAATTTTAGTGAGCTTAAAATCAAAACGTCGGATTCAGGTTATGATACGAACTATGTTCGCCAGCACGATCGTTTGACGGTCTCGGATACGGCAAACAAAGTGAAGTGGTTTTTGATGCGTGATACCACTAAAGGTGAATGCCAATACCAGGACCCGGAATGGAGTGCGCATCCTGATTACATCGTTGCGTTACATGGTCACGCTCCCGATGGCGGTACAGGTTGTCCTGATGTCTTGGACTTCGGCATTTTTGCTGTTCGCACGTCGGATAAGGCTAAGTTCTTTTTCTACGAAAAAAACATCATAGAAGAGGCGACTCCGCATTTGTGGGTGGATCCTTCGGCAAAGGCTGAAAAGGATGGCGACGTTTCGACGGTCAAGGGCTTTTTCGGTACGGATAAAGTGCGCCTTACGTATGTTGATGGAGATACAAAGGTCAAGCAGCATATTGTTTTTGTCGATTATGCAAATGGTGGTAAATCCAAGGCTGTTTCGTTGAAGAAACCGTCCGATCGTAGCGATTGGGGAATTGATAGTCCGTTGATTTCGCCGGATGGAAAGTTTGTAGTCTATCAGATGAAGCTGAATGAGCAGACCTGGGAATCTTATATCCAGGAACTGGCAAAGGATGCCAAGCCGGTCAAGGTTCCTCGTACAAAGGATATGATGTCGGAGCCTGCGCAACCGCATTGGTTTAATATTGGTGCTCGCCTGTTTGTACTTTGGACGGAACTTCCGCAAGGTGCGCCCATATTCAATACGAATGTGCTGACTGAAAAGTCTGTTCAAGATGGTTCCGTGGGGCGGACCGTAATGCGTGAAATCCGTGTGACGGCCGGTGTCCCGAAAGACCTTGCTGTAGAGTGGGTTGGGGAAAATCGTGAAATTGCTTCCGTGCCTATGACTGGCGGACGTTCTCCTGATGGAAAGTTCTTGTCAACGGGCTACAAATACGCATATATGCTTAAGCTTCCGTGAGGTTCGGCATGAAAAAGAATTTTTTGATTGAATGTAGTTCTGTTGCCGCACTTGTTGCTGTTGCTTTTTATGCGGGGTTTAATTCTCCTGTGACGCCTTCGACTCCGTGGGAGTCTATTGGCGGTTGCGGTGCAGGCGGTTCCGGTGGCGGTTCTGGCGATGGCATCAAGTGGATTGGCCAGGGCGTTTCTGGCGGTTATTTAGAAGCGGAAGTCTTCTCGAAGTACAACGTGGGGCAGAATTTCTCGGCGTTCTCGGTGACTCCGCATTTTTCGATCAAGCCTACGTGGGATACGAAGGTGGGTGTGTCGATTCCGCTCATGAGTCATCGCGGCGAAGTGCAGTATCGCAGTAATCAACCACCGGTGGATCGCAGTACGGGCGGCCTTGGGGATATTTCGTTTGATTTTAGCAAGACGATTGGCAGTGGCGGTGCCGCCTCGCTTTCGGCTTCGCTCACGATTCCGACGGGGCAGTACGACATCAAGCGCGGAACGGATGCGTCAAAGGAAATCTTGCCGAGCAGTTTCCAAAAAGGTAGCGGCCTTTATTCGCTTACGCTTGGCTGGGACTACAGCCGTGATACTGATAAAGGAATTTGGCTTTACAGCTTGAGTTACACGCATCCGTTTGCGATGCACTTGTTCTCGGGCGAAAATGAATTTAACGACAGTTATTGGAAAGATATCAAGAACAAGAGTGGAGACCGTTTCAAGTACCGCTTTAAACCGTATGGCGAGAACGATCTTGGCGCATATACTCCGCCTTCTATTGGTGGCTCTATTGCTTACGGATACCGTGGACGTTCTGGCATTGTGCAGTCTTTCGGCTTGAACTTCTCTGTGCCGCTGGGCGTGGCGTGGATATCCTCTGAAACAGAAGGTAGCTACAACCCGAGACCGGACCCGGATCATCAGGCGTGGTCGTTGTCGCTTGTGTATGGCATTGAATTTTCGAATCCGGATTTCCCGGTGTTCCTAGCGTTCTCGCTCCCGATTCATGACAAGGCGGGCGGAGCCGATAGCAAGAACGAGTATAGCGAAAAGCCGATGAAAGAATGGAATGCTCCCGACTGGAGCGATATCGGCCAGCAGTGGACCATCGCCGTCGGCGTGAAAGGAAGTTTCTTTTAGTTAGACGATAGACCGCTTCGCTTATAGACGAAAGATTTTAGAATCGCGGCTTTGCCGCTTCATTATATGCACGAAGTGCCATTATTTTTCTTTCATCTTTCATCTTTCGTCTTTCATCTTTCGTCTTTCGTCTGTAGCCCGCGAATGCGGGCGTTCTTTCGTCTAAGCTTTAGGGAGCGTCACGACCGAGCTCAAGCCTCATAGCTCAAAGGGCGCCTTTGGTGCCCGACCCCATACCTCTACGCTCTTGGGTGCGTTTTCTTGAATGCTTCTCGCAGGCGTTCGGCGTTGACGTGCGTATAGACTTGCGTGGTCGAGATGTTTGAATGTCCGAGCATTTCCTTGACGCTCATGATTTCTGCGCCGTTTTCGAGCAGATGCGTGGCGAAGCTGTGACGCAGTACGTGCGGGCTTGCTTTGCCCTCCCAGCCGATTTCGCGGAGCAAGTCGTGGATGTCGTTTCGCAATGTTCGCAGTCCAAACGGCTTGCCGTCTTCGCTTAAGAATACGAGGCCGGTCGCTGTGGGCGTATGACCCGCTTGTAACTGCATTTGTTTGTAATTTGCGATGCGGCTGATAAAGCTTTCTGTAATCGGGACGATGCGTTCTTTGTTGCCTTTGCCGAGGACGCGGACAAGCTTTGCGCTTGTGTCTATGCGGTCCCAGGTGAGGTTCTGGCATTCCGAGATGCGCAGCCCCGAACCGTAAATCAGTTCTAGCAAAAGACGTGCGCGGACTTGCGGCAATGTCGGGTCTTCGGTCTCTTCGAGTTCGTCGAGTTTGCTTTCGGCGAGGTCCTTTTGCCCGAGGACGTTGACGAGTCGCTTGGGGCGTTTGGGCATGGGGACTGCTTCGGCGGGATTCTTGTCGAGAATCTTGGAGCGGACGAGGTATTTGCCGAAGCTCTTGAGAGCGGCGAGGTGTTCGCAGATGCTTGTGGGGGCTAGCTTTTGCTTGATCTTTAAATCCCACACAAAAGCCTTGATGTTCATTTCGGAGAAAGCATCCAGTGTTGCTGAATTCTGCGAGGTTCCGTTTGTCTGGGATTGCGATGTTTTTGACGTACTGCTAGAGTGCTTTCCGTTCCCGGTCAGCGACACGCAATACTTTTCAAGCGATTTCCGGTATGTGATGACCGTTTTTTCGGAATACCTTCGCTGAACTTGCAGGTATATCAAGAAATTTTGGATGTATTCGTCTAAAAGCATTGTCTTTTACTGTTCCCGTGGAGAAAAATAAACATTTTTCCGAATGGTTGAGCGTTTAAATTGGTTCGGCTGGCGAAAATCGAGGACGAAAAGGGCGAAAAATGCCAAATTATGCTACTAAATTGGATTTTTCCAGGGGGTTGGTATCACATTTTTATTATAAATTAAATGAAAAATAGGGGTTTGCGTCAAAATCATGTTGAAAAATGCTACCAAGTATCTCAAAGAAGTGGATTTGGTAGCATCAAATTCCTTGGTAATGCCATTTTTATTTCGTATAAAGTTGAAAAAATGCTACTAAACGAAAGAAAATGGTCGGTTTGGTAGCATTTTTGGGTAAAAATAAGCCTAAGGGCTCGCAAATTCTAGGTCTTCGGCGTTTTTGGGCGAAATACGTTTGCTTTTGGGAGTTTGCCGAGAGAAAAAAATCTATCTTAGTGGTCGCCAAATGTCTTTTTTGAAAAAAAATATATCTCCGCGGATTTTTTTCCTTGCATGCGCTCTTGTGTCGTCGGTGAACGCTGCCGATCGCGTTGTGGGTGCGAATGCGACTCTTGATATTGAACCGGGGGCTCGCTCTGCGGCTTTGGGTTCGACAACTTTAGCGGTCGAGGGCGATTACCTTGGGCTTGGCTCCAATGCGTACCAGCTTTCGCAAGCGAAGTACATGTGGGCATCGTTCTCGCATACTGCTTATTACGAAGATACCAAGTACGATTATGCGTCGATGGTGATTCCGCTTTCGAAGAATCAAGGCATTGGTGTTGCTTTCTCCAGATTTGGTGCTGATGGAATCCCTTACATCAAGGATGGTGAGCCATTGCCTGAGGGGTCCAACTACAATACGCTTTCTATTGCGGATTGGGTGTTCTCCGTGGCGTGGGGCCGTCGCATTATAGACTGTTTGGACTTGGGTCTTGCGTTCCATGTGCTGTATCGCGACATGGACCAGAGCGGTTGGGGCTTCCGTGGCGATGCGAGTGCACGTTATCAGATCAAGGATGACTTTTACGTGGCGGGCCTTTTGAAAGGCTGGACCTCGTCTGCTGCATCTTGGGAATCTGGCGAATTTGAATATTCTTCCCCTGAGTTTTACCTTGCTTTGAGCTATGGACTGCCTGTGGCGTACCTCTATGGCAAGTTCAATTTCTACTGGCAGAGTGCGGGACTATTCCATCACGATTACAGAGATTTGGATTTTGATGAAGATACGCATGGTGGCGAACGCATTTGGGAAGATCCTATAGATTGGCTGTCCGGCGGTCGTGGTGGTGTCGAGTTTGCGTTTGACTTTGGACTCAAGTTGCGAGTCGGCCTGAGCAGTTTCACGACGTTCAAGAGCGTGACGGCGGGTGCCGGTCTTACGATTATGAATTTCCTCGTCGTGGATTACGCGTTTGAATCGCATCCGGTGTTCTCTCCGGTACATCGCGTGAGCATTAGCTTTAGCCCGTACCTCTTTGGCCATAAGCCGAGAGAAAAAAGCCACTTGAGCAAGACCGCAGCATCGAAGAAACTTGTGACGGAGGATACAGAGGAATACCCGGTTGAAGAACCTGTGGAAACGGTAGAGACTGTGTCCGTGCCTGTGGCGGCTCCGCAAACGGAACAGGCTATCGGAACGGATTCAACGACTGCTTCCGCAAATTCTGCGGCTCCAGAGGCAGCGACATCGCCTGAGGTTCCGACTGTGACTGAACCCGCGAGTGCAACACCTGCGGCGACGGAGTCTTCTGCAAGTGTTCCGGCTTCGGCCTCGTCTGCAACTCCAAACGTGCCAACAGCTCCTGCCGAAAAGAGTGCAACTCCGGCAGCTCCTGTAACGGCTCCGTCAGTAACGACTCCGCCGCCTGCAAAGCCGATTATCGAAATCGACGACGAAATATTGGAATAGAAAATAGGTATTAGGTTACAGGTAACAGGTTGTAGGAAAAAAGGTGGCGTAGCCACGATTATTTAAACCTAACATCTAATACCTGACCCCTAAAACCTAAATCCTAACCACCAACCACTAATCTTTCGTCTATCGTCTTTCGTCTATCGTCTAAACACCTATTTGAACCAAAAATTTTCATTTTTTTCAGTATATTGCTCGAACAATAGCTTATATTTGTTTACATGACGCAGATATATACAAAAAATGTAGGCTTGTTCCTCGTTCTCCCGGCTCCACTCAACCCGATAGGAGCTTTTGATGCGGAAAGATTCAAGTCGAATTTCCGTACCATCATGGGCTATGACACGGGTTTTAGGTTTGTTGCTGTAGATTTGTCAGGCCTTGATTTTGTTTATAGTGACGCCTACAATGCCTTTATGCAATGCCATCAGGAACTGGCTAGCAAGAACGGCGCGTTTGCGGTTCTTGCCGATAGGGAATCTCTATCGAATAGTTTAAAGAAGGTGGGGCTCGAACGCTTTATTCGAATCTTCATGAGCGAAACGGATATGGCGGCGTTTACGCCGATTGAATCGCCCAAAGAAACGGCTCCGGCAAGTACTAATCCGGCGGCAGCGAATCCTCCAAAGAAAGATCCTCCGACGGCTCGCGTCGCTGTCGTGGAACAGATTGATCCGTCTGTTTACGAAAAGCCTGTTGAAAAACCGGCTCCGGTGGAACCGAGAGTCTTGGACAAAAACCCGCTTGAAGATGAAGAACCGTCTTCGAAGAGTACTGCCTTTGTCGTCATCGTTCTTTTGTTGATTGCGATTGCAGCCGCTGCCTATTATCTCATGTAGTCGATGCCCGTAGAATTTCCGACAGAAATCCAACGAAAAAAAAGAAAAAATAACTTACAGCACAAGTTCCCGTTAGTAAGGATTGTATTCTTTTTCATTCTGATTGTTGTGGCTTATTCAAATGGCTGGATCCGCATGCTTGTGGATAAGCTCCCGTTACCTGGAAACGAAGAACCCGCTCCCACGTTTGTCGAAGAGTGGATTGAAGGTTGTACGTCTTACGACGGGACTCCGTTTGAACTCAAGGATGGCTACGCCCAGTGCTCGTGGGCGATGAACGATTCGCTTGTTCTCCCGAATACGTTTTTGCGTTATGTGGGTGGTTTAGCTTCGGAAGGCGCGAAAATCCATTGGGTCGCTCCCAAGAAGGATTTTGGCGAGGCTCTTCTCGTGGTTGTGGAAGATACGACGCGTAGCGTTTATTTGCACATGTCGCGTGAGGATTCTTCGAGGGTCTGGATTTCTAGCAAGACTGGTTGCCTTTTCCCGGGGCCGTGTCCGCATGTTCCGCTCGGTTGGTCTGCGCTTTCCATTGTCGATAACTTTGACTTCGAAGGTTTAGAACAACTGCTTTCTGCTGATGTCTTTAGGGGATTGGGCGAGGCTCCGATTTACCCTGTGCTTCCGGGTATTGTGCTGGAAGCCGGTCGCGATTCTTTGGGCATGTTCGTGGAACTCAATCACGGAAACGGCATTACTTCGCGCATGTTCGGCATTGGCTCGTGGAAAATGGCTCCTACTGTCGGGAAAATGCTTAGCGTCAAGGATGCGGTGGGGCGCCTCTCGCCGCAGGACAGCGCTTCGTTCTTCTTGACTTTGCGTCAAAACGGGTTGTTTGTACGCTGGAAGGATTTTTACAAATTGACGCACCCGGTGGATTCCGCTCAAATTGCTATATTCAAGAAGCATCTGCCTTTTTGAGTGAGTCTGTATGAAGCGTAAAACCGCAATTTTTTTATTCTCCATTTTTCTGTTCCCTTTGATGGTATTTTTCGTCGGCTGTACGCATGACGGCGATGGTCCGCTTGATGTGATGCCAGGTGGTGAAACGGTGGAAGGTAATGGATTTTTTTTGGGAGCTACGCTAGATTCTGGAAAATCCCTCCATTTGATTTCGGACACGCTTTACATCACGCTTTCGAAAATTTGGTCGTTTTCGAATTGTTCGCTCACGTCTATTGACTTGGATGAAAATTACGAGAATTCGCAACTTG
>JAFWRL010000138.1 GCA_017520105.1 Fibrobacter sp. | reverse complement strand
CGTGGCCGTGGCTCTTGATTCAGGCTTTTGCCGTGGTTCGCCTGATACCACGGTGTAGGCGGTTCGCCATTGGTTCCAGCTGGTGAGCGGTCACACGCTTCAAGCCGTGGGCGTTGTTCTGGATTCAGTGTGTGGCCGTTGGTCGCCTGATTCCACGGTGTAGGCGGTTCGCCATTGGTTCCAGCTGGTGGGCGGTCTCACGCTCCAAAGCCGTGGCCGTGGCTCTTGATTCAGGCTTTTGCCGTGGTTCGACTGATACCAAGGTTTAGGCCGTTCGCCACCGTTCCAGCTGGTGAACCGTCCACGCTCCCAAGCGGTGAGCCGTCCACGCTCCAAGCCGTGGGCGTTCCGCTTGATCCAGGCTTTTGCCGTGCCGTGGGTCTATTTTTGGTCTTTTTTTCCTTTCTCTTTTTTTGTCTCACGAAAAGCGACAAACTCAAAAACATGTCCGCTATAAATGTCCTCACCCCAAAAATTAAAAAAATGCTCAAAATGGCTAAAACGACTTAAAAACGCCATTTTATTAAAATTTTTTGTCTCACGAAAAGCGACAAAGAAAAACGCCATTTCTTCACAAATGGCGAAAAAACGGAAAAAACGGCAATTTCATGAAATCATAATTTATCGGGTTAAATGAGACAAGAAAACCAAATAAAATCAAGGCTTCCAGCGTGATTTAATAGATTTTTTTTTGTCTCATTTCTTCCGCTTTAGCATAGCCATGAAAAAACAACTATTCGGCGCATCGTCATGGCTATTGGCAGGCAAACGCTAACGAGAAAAGATATTATGGAAAAATTGTCGCTGAAAGGTAGAGACAATTTCCGTAAGGGATATTTGGAGCCTTCTATGCTTGGTGGTTATGTTGCTCAACTTTATCCCGACTCCGCTAAACGCCGCGACCAAGCTTATTACCTGACTCAAAAAGGCTTGGAGTTATTTGCTTCGCTGAAAAAAGACAAATAAATAAGACCACGACATTGAAGTCGCGGCCTTAAAATTCTTGGATTCTATCGCTTCGCCTTCGGCGAAGTTCCAGAATGACATGTCACCCTGGGGCGCGAAGCGCGATAGAGTCCATTATGCTTGATGTGCCTTGAACCACTTGATGAGCCCGTTGGTGGAACTATCGTGGTGGAGTTCGGCGTCAGCCTTTGCAAGTTCCGGGAGAATCTTCTTCGCGAGCTGCTTGCCGAGTTCAACACCCCACTGGTCGTAGCTGTTGATGTTCCAGATTACGCCCTGCGTGAAGATCTTGTGTTCGTACATGGCGATGAGAGCGCCAAGGCGTTCCGGGCTCACGTAGTCCATCATGATGGAGTTCGTCGGCTTGTTGCCTTCGAATACCTTGTGCGGAGCGAGGAATGCGATTTCTTCTTCGGACTTGCCGGCAGCGCGGAGTTCTTCCTGAGCCTGGGCGAGCGTCTTACCGTTCATCAAAGCTTCCGGCTGTGCGAAGAAGTTGGAGAGCAACTTCTGGTGGTGATCGCCAATCTTGTTGTGGCTGTTTGCCGGGGCGATGAAGTCGCACGGAATCATCTTGGTGCCCT
>JAFWRL010000137.1 GCA_017520105.1 Fibrobacter sp. | reverse complement strand
GCAGCTTTGGGATTGGACACGTTGTTCCGCGAAAATCCGCTGCAAGAACGCAATGCCAGATTTACGAGGTCTAACGTAGAACATGCTTTGAATTATTTTTTCTCTCTTGACACTGTTGCTGTCGCCAGTTTTATCAAGTCTTTTTCTGAAAAAGGAACGTTAGACCGTTCTGAATATTGCGGTATATGGAATGTTTCTTTAACACCAGGTTGGGGTCAAGCTACGACAGATTTAGTTTATATAAGGGCTCGTGTATGGGCGAGTAATGCTGCTCAACGTGGGTGTGCCGCGACCGGTTACGAGGAGGTGCCTCCTACCTACATATTCAGCAATCTCTATAGGAAATGCATAGGGCTGCCTTATTGCGACGATAAAATGTTTGGTGCTGTCCAGCGGGCCGGCTTAAAAAACATCATCAGCGATACATTGTATTTTTGCAATGTGAACGGGTGGACGTTTTTGAGTAGTTTTGAAGAAGATACCAAGGATGTCCCTTGCGATAAAGTCGGGAAGGTCATCGAGAGTCCGACTGTAAACGAACGTTACTATATCTGCAAGGCCGATGGCTGGAATGTCGCTACGAAAATGGACTACGAAGTGCAAGACCTCGCTTGCGGCGAATCGGTCAAGCTCGTGAAAAGCCCGACGGACACCAGCAAGTATTATTTGTGCAAAAATTCAAAGTGGAAAATTGCGGATCAAATGGAAATTTCAACGACAAATGTTCCTTGCGACCGTGTCGGGAAAATAGTGGATAGCGGAACCAAGGACTATAAGGGGAGAATCTTTTATATCTGCCGCGATACGGGCTGGGATGCCGCAACGCAAAGGGAAGCGGATGTTGGCGACAGACCTTGCGATGCGGAAGGAAAATCCGTCCAAGGTCTCATTGATACGAATATGACTTATGTTTGCCATCAAAATGCATGGGCCGATTTTTACGATGCTCCTTGCGATACCGAAGGCAAGAGAATCCGTGACTGGAAAGATGGCTTGAAAGAAGATTACATCTGCTATAACGGCAAGTGGTATTATTCAAGAAATTGGAGTTGCGATTTGCCGAAGGAATATTACTTTAATCCGAATGTCCAGTATGGTATGTTGACGGACGACCGCGACGGTGCAACTTACAGAACCGTCGAGTTTAATGGCTACACCTGGATGGCCGAAAACTTGAGGTATGTTCCGACCGGAGCGCAAAGCGTCCCAGTTCAAGAAGGATGTGAAATCGCTGGTAGATTTTATTCGAAAGAGGCCGCTAAAACAGCTTGCCCGGCGGGCTGGAAACTGCCTGATTCGACTGTTGTCAATTCATTAGAAAAAGGATATGATCGCCTTTCCATGTATTTGCAAAACTGCTATAACCAACAGCTAGTGTCTCAAATCGGTTCCATTTGCACCGGGTTCGAATGCAATACATACGGAACATCGTTCTTGTCTTTTGGAACGAGTAAAAATCCGAGTGATAAAAGTGGAAAGAGCGATGCTTATTACTGGGCTTCTAATCGACAAAATCCAGATGATGTTTGGATCTTTCATATAGGATTCAATGACATGGCTTGTTATAAGGATCAGAAAAATACGGACGATTTGATGACTATCCGTTGCGTGAAGGAATAGGTTTGTACTAGCCGAAACGGACCGCTTATGCGCCCGTCCGTTGCATTGAAGGGGATTTTTACCGTTATATTCCATATATTTTGGCTTGAATCTGTTTGAAATAACAACTTTTTATTATATATTAAGGAAGAAATTTAAGGAGAATATCATGAATAATTTTGTTAAGGCTTCTTTGATTGCCGCGATGATGACTGCACCGCTTATGGCTGACGAATCTTTTGGTGGTGTCGGTATCACCATTTATCAGGTAAAAGAGGGCGTCCACGTGGCTGAAGTCATTCCGGGCACTCCGGCTGCAGAAACGAACATCCAGGCCGGTGATATCATTACCGCTGTCGATGGTGTGAGCCTCAAGGGTCAGGACATTGAATTTTCCAAGGCTAAACTTCGTGGCCAGGTCAACAAGCCGCTCGAAATTACGTACATAAGCAATGGCGAAACGTATTCCGCTATTGTCCGTCGTGCTCAGATTACGGTGAAGGATTTGGACAACAAGGCCGTCAAGAACTGGTACGGTGACAAGGAACGCGTGAACGTGCAGGAACTCGAAACGTTTGCCAGCGCTACCGAAAACGAAAAGCAGCTCGTAGCCGTGCTCCGCCACGGAAACCTCATCAAGAACGATGTCTCTGTTGCATCGGCTGATGTCAATGGAATTTATATTGAAAAGGCGAAGTCCGCTCCGAAGATTTCGAAGCCGACCGCTGTCCGCACCGGTGATGCAAGCCTCCGCCTCTTCAACCGCAAGGCTATTTCGTTCACGCTCAAATCTACGGGCCGTGCGACCATTAACATCTTGAACGCCGATGGCGAACAGGTGAAGACGTTGAATCTCGATAACGCCATGGCCGGCGTGAATACGCTTGCCTGGGACGGTTCCAAGCTCCCGAGCGGTCGCTACGTGATTTCCATTGACCACAATGGCAGCGTGAGCGGCATGAACGCCGTGCTCAAGTAATTCCCGCTTTTGTAATTGTTTTGAATATGTCACCCCGGCCATTGTGCCGGGGTCGGCTTTTTTTATGAGAATATTTTTTTCTCGTTTTCATATTTTTCTATCTTGTGGAACCGTGATTTTATCCAAAACCCATCGTTTGCTGTGGGCCGTTTTTGTGTTTTTGTTGACTGCGGTCTTTGCTCCTTGCTCGCATGGCGAGGAGATGACCCGCTTTGAACTCGAAGAGCGCGTCCAGGTCGAAGAAGATACGACGGAAGTGGATTGGATGAACGATACGACCGGAGTGGATACGATTGAATACCGAGCGGTCGATTTGGTCTATGACGTGGAAACATCGACGTTCAACTTGAACAAGTCGGCGCAACTCAAGTACCGTACCGCGACGCTCGAATCCGACACGATTTGGATGGACCAGAAGAACCAGATTCTGGCGGCGTCTGGGAACCCCGTGCTTCGCGAGACCAAGAACCCGTCGTTGTCGGGAATGCGCCTCAAGTACAACCTCAAGTCTAAAATAGGCGAGGTCTATTATGCGACGACGTTCCAGGACAACCAGCAACTGAACGGCATGGAAGTCCGCCGTTTGCCGGATACGCGAATCCAGATTGCTCGAGGCGATTTCAGTACGTGTAACGATACGACGCACCAGCACTTTTATTTTTACGGGCGCCGCATGGTGGTAAAGCCCAAGGAGACGATTACTGCAAGACCCGTGGTGCTCAACATTGCTGACGTGCCGGTGGCGGTTCTTCCGATGATTGTGGCTCCACTCAAGAGCGGCCGCAAGTCGGGCCTTTTGACGCCCAAGTTCGGAGGTGACCAGAAGCAGGGATTCTATTTGCGCAACATCGGATTCTACTACGCCGCGAACGATTACTGGGATGCGACGATTTCGGGCGACATTATCGAAGGTGAAGAGGGCCGTTTTGAACGTTCGACGCTATCGGGCGAAATTCGCTACAAAAAACGCTATCTGCTAGATGGCTACCTGCGGTACACGAGCTATTTGCAGGAATTTGACTTTAGCCGTAGTGGCTACGATATTTCGTTCTTGCACAACCAGAACTTGACCCCCGATGCTAGGCACACGTTGAGCGGTCAGGGCTCATTTGTCAGTAGCACGGATGTTCGTAAGAAAAATTCCTTGGAAGCAAGTACGATTTTGAACCAGCAGGCCAATGCGTCTCTTGCGTATTCCGGAAAGTTCGGCAATAATAAGAGCTTGACGGTCAAGGTATCACAGAGCCACAACTTGACGACCGGAATGCTTGAACGCGACTTGCCCGATATCCAGTTCCGAATGAGCGGAAATCTTTTCAGCTTCGAACTGGATGAAGGCGAAGTTGCCGCAGAGGATGGATCGTTCCAGTCGTTCCTCGAAAAGTTCAACTACAGCTTTACGAATAGATTCAATTACCACATGCGGCGTGATAGGGACGAATTGCAGGATGAAGATACAACGGCGCATTATGTAGGGTATGCGGGAACTTATTCCATCGACTATTCGGGAAGACTTTTCAATGTCATCAACATCACGCCGCGGGCGACGTTCTCGGGATATTGGACGGGTACGTCTTGGCGTAATCCGAACGATTCCTTGTACAAACGAAAACGGTACATGAGCTTCAATCCGGGGGAGGGCTCGTATGGCGATGTGGCTTACAATCATAGCTACAGCTTGACCGCCGATACAAAACTCTACGGTATCTGGGTCCCAGAAATCGGGCGTTTCACAGGTATTCGCCATGTGCTGTCGCCGAGCGTTTCTTACACGTATGCGCCAGAAATCGATACCGTCAAGACGTTTGCCCCGCATCCGTTCTTGGGGCAGTATCCGTATCAGCAAAAACAACAGACTATCGGTTTTAGCCTGAGTAACGACTTTGACATCAAGTACCTCAAGGTGGCCGGCCATGTCGATACGACCCGGGGTGATTCGACAAAGAAAGCAAAAATGGTCGAAGACCAGTACGGTACACGCCGTTTGCTCACGACAAGGCATAGTTTCTCGTACAACTTCGCTGCGGACTCGCTCAACTTCTCGGATATTTCCTCGTCGTTTGGATTCCAGATTTTACAAGATTACATGTTTACCATCAATACCCGCCACAGCTTTTATCATAAATATACATCGACTCCGAATAAAGTAAAATTCCCGGAACTCACGTACTGGGGCTATGAACTTTCGAAGCATTTTTACTGGAGCGGTTCGTTTAATGGCGGACTTCCGTCGCAGATGGAAAAATACGAAATGCTGAAGTGGAACCTGAGCTTGGATTACCGTTATTCGTTCAGCAGTACGCGCGTGGCAAAGAATTTGTTCAAAGACAACATCTCCCACTCGACAGGAATTTCTGCGTCGTTCCAGCCGACCATCAACTGGGATGTTTCCTATAGCACCCGTTACGATTATAACGAGGGCAAGTTTGTCTCGCATGAATTTACGTTCAAGCGTGTGTTGCATTGCTGGCAGCTCGATTTCACTTGGACGCCGACGGGCCCTGCCGCTGGTTGGAGTTTCTCTGTGTATGTGCGCGACTTGCCGGATATCAAGCTGAACGCTGGCAGCACCGACACGAAGTACTATGACTAATTTAGACGAGAGGACGGCTCTTCGAGCCTGGAGACGAAAGACGAATGATGAAATCTGAAATTGTATTAGCTAGCGGTTCGCCGCGTCGTTCCGAAATCTTGAAACAGTTGGGAGTCAACTTCCGCGTGGTCGTCTCGGGCGAAGACGAAAAGCCTACGAGTACGAATCCGCTGGACTTTCCCCGTGAAAACGCCTGCATCAAGGCTTTGTCTGTATCCCGCCAGGAGCGCGACGCGTTTGTACTCGGTTTTGATACGCTCGTCTTTTTGGACGGTAAGCCTCTTGGTAAGCCGAAATCCGAGGCGGACGCCCTTGATATGCTCAATAAATTAAACAATCGGAGTCATTGGGTGATTACCGGTGTCGCGATTGCGCGTGCAGGGGAGATTCTTTGTGCGTCCGAGGAGAAAACAGAGGTCATTTTTAGAAACTGTTCCTTACAGGAACTTGAAGATTATGTAAATTCTAAAGACCCGATGGATAAGGCAGGTGCCTACGGCATTCAAACGAATGGTGCGCGCCTGATCAAGTCCATCAACGGATGTTACTACAATGTGGTCGGATTGCCCGTTGCACGTACGCTGGAAATGTTGGATGGATTACAAGTTAAGGTGTGATAAATGGTTCAGGTAAATGAGAAAAATCCTAACGAACGACTCGGCGACTTTTTGGTCCGCGTTCGTGAATCTCAAGGGCTTTCGATAGAAGATCTTGCGGAACGTACGAAAATTTCGCTGAAGATGCTCCGTTTTATCGAGGCGAGTGATTGGAAATCTCTCCCCGTGGAAGCGTATGTCCGTAGCTACTTGAATTCCATCAGTGTCAAGTTGGGTCTGGATCCCAAGGCTGTCTTGAAAATTTATAGCGACGAAGTGGGCTCCAATTTTGCGTTGCGCGATTCTGAACCGATTCAGCATATCGCCCCCATTACAGAAGAAGAAAGCAAGCCGCGTAGCAAGGCCGTGCCGATCGCTATCGTGATTATCGCGATTCTTTTTGTGGTCGGGTTCCATTTTGTGACGAAGGTCGATGTTTCTACTGATGGAAACGCCAATCCTCCGGCGGTGGTTGCGCCTGAAGATTCTTCGGAATTGGTCCAGGACATGCCTGAAGGCGCCGAGGCGGTTCCTGTCGATTCCATCAAGGATGAAAAAAACGAGACGGTGACGCAGGCCGATGTCGATAAGGCCGTGAAAAAAGCGGAAAATCTCCCGGCTTCTGCAACAATCTTTATTTCTTCTGATTCCAAGAAAGATACCGTCAAGGCTCCTACTGGGCCGGTCTCGGATAATGGCCGCACGAAAATTGAACTCGTTGGTTCTGGCGAGATGCGTTCTTGGGTCGGCATCAAGCGCGATGAAGACGATGATGAATTTGTGAAGGAAGCGAACATCGCGACTGTAGATAACAAACTCGTCTATACGGCGTCGGGGACGTTGTATATTGTTATCGGTGAACCGCGTGCGATTGGCAAGATGTTCTTGAACGGTGTCGAAACTCCGCTTCCTGTGCCGAAGTTTGGCCGCGTAGTACGTTTCAGCGTTTATGACGGTCGTGTCCTTAAATAAGAGGTGTTAAGATGCGTTCTTCTAAGATTTCTCGCAAGACGAGTGAAACCGATATCCAACTGTTCTTAAATCTGGACGATGCGTCTAGGGGCAAAATCAACTCTGGGTCGGGCTTCTTGGATCACATGCTTAACTTGTTCCAAGTACACGGCGGATTCCACCTGGATTTGGACTGCAAGGGCGATACCGAAGTCGATATGCACCACAGCATGGAAGATATCGCGATTGTTCTTGGTCAGGTCCTCGTTGAATGCCTCGGCGACAAGAAAGGCATTGAACGCTACGGTTTTTACTTTGTTCCTATGGACGAAGCTTTGAGCCGCGTTTGCATCGATTTTAGCAACCGTATCGGCTTTGTCTGGAACGTGAAGCTCCCGGCTGAAACCGCTGGCGGAATTGAAGCCAGCATGTTCGAACACTTCTTCAAGAGCCTTTGCGAAAACGCTCGCATGAACTTGCACGTAGAACTGTTCTATGGTAGTGACAACCACCATTGCCTGGAATCCATCTTCAAGGCGTTTGCCCGTGCCGTGGCTATGGCTGTGGCTCCTTCGCGTAATGTGAAGGGCGTTCCCAGCAGCAAGGGCGTTCTGTAATTGATATTTTAAATTAATTTGTTGTATGAATAAAAATTCTTTCTATAAGTTTTTTGCCCGTATTTTGAGTACGGGCATTTTATCATTCTCCTTTATCGTAATCGCTTGCGGTGAAGAAAGCACATCGATGCCTTCGCTAGAAGTATCGTCTAGTTCCGTTGCAGAAAGTTCTAGCAGCGAAGTTCTTTCTTCGGCAATCGTGCAAAGTTCCAGCAGCTTGGCGCTTTCTAGCAGTGTCGAAAGTTCTAGCAGTCAGGAAAGCTCCAGTTCCGTAGAGACTGCATGGAATTACCTCAATCCAGAACTTACATATGGCGAAATTGTCGATAGCCGCGACAACAAGATTTACAAGACCATTAAGCTTGGACCGTATAATTTTATGGCCGAGAACTTGAATTACGATTTGGGCGATACTCTCAATACTTGGTGTGCTCAGGATAACTGCGATTTGTTCGGACGGCTTTATACGTTTGCTGCGGCCATGGATTCTGTAAAGTCCGGTTGCGGTTATGGAAAAACATGCGAAATTACTGACAACTTTAAAGGAATTTGTCCGGAAGGCTGGCACGTTCTCGAATATGAAGAAGCCGATTTGTTTTATGATTATGGACATAATCTTTTCAGAAGTGGTAGCTTCTTTTCTTGGTCAGATTCTATTGACGTGAACATTTATGGCTTTACGCTTCTTCCGTCAGGCTCTATGAATCAGTACCGCTATGGAGAATTGTCTTTGAATACGAAAAATGCCTTTTTTTGGACTTCGCGTGAAGATAGCGATACGACGGCGATTGCTTATTGTTCCGCTTATGGCTCGCGCAGTGATGTTGACTATCGATCAAAACGTCATGGTTTCTCTGTACGTTGCGTAGAAAATTATGAACATGTTCAAAAACCGGTGAAACCGTCGGCTGTGAAAAAAGACGAATTTACGGATGCCCGCGATGGACAGGTTTATAAAACTGTCACGATTGGCAAGCAAACTTGGATGGCCCAGAATCTCAATTACGCGGATTCCGTCAAGACTCCGGTGCTCAAGGGGCGTTCCACATCGGTCGAAACTGATGATGCGGAATTGAAGAAAGCATATGGGATGCTTTATTCCTGGGCCGCAGCCATGGATTCCGGTTCTTTTGATTATTCGTTCATGGATAAGCATTTTAGTCAGGAACCGGTTCGCGGTATTTGCCCGGAAGGCTGGCATTTGCCGATGATTCTCGAATTTGAAGAATTGTTGTACGCCATTGGCGGGTGGGACAAAGTCCATGCGTTGAAGGCTAAAGTGGGGTGGCACAGTAATCCCGGTGATGATGAATATGAGTTTTCGCTGATGGCGGCAGGTCAGTATGACGAAAAGAATGAGGTGATTGGAGCTAATCACAATGCTTATGTTGGTGAAACTGCTTTCTTGTGGACCGCCGATCCTGTTTATGAAACCAATAAGTCTATCAGGAACCTCCGTGCTTATGCTTATGCCTTGAATGAGTCGCACGTTGTTTATAGCGAAGTGATGGAAAAAATAGAATCTTACAAGAGAGTTTATAACGCAGTTCGTTGCGTCAAGAACGTTGCTGAATGATAACTGTAGTTTTTTGTAACCCTTAAAGTATTTTATTAATGCTATTCTGTCATGCCCGACTTGTGTGATCGGGCATCTCCTTTTTGTTTGAGAATTTTTCAATCTCGGTTACTATAACGCACTTTTAGAGTATATTTTTCTTATGAGTCGGGGCGCTTTTAAGCTCCGGCCTAAGGAGATTATATGGCATTGATGATTATTCAGCTGTTGATAGTGCTTCTGGCACTTTACGTGGGTTCGCGTTACGGGAGTCTTGCGCTCGGTGCCATTTCCGGCATCGGTCTAGCTATTTTGGTGCTTGGCTTTGGCTTGCAGCCGGGCAAGCCACCAACAGACGTTATTTACATCATCATTGCCGCCGTGACTTGTGCGGGAATCTTGCAGGCCTCTGGCGGTATGGATTGGCTTATCCAGGTTGCAGAACGCCTATTGCGTCGGCATCCGGACCACATTACGTTCCTCGCTCCGCTTTGCACGTTCTTCTTGACGGTGCTCGTGGGAACAGGGCATGTGGTCTATACACTGATGCCGATTATTTGCGATATCTCCCTCAAGAAGGGAATACGCCCGGAACGCCCGTGCGGCGTAGCTTCGGTCGCTTCGCAGGTGGGCATTACATGTTCGCCGATTGCGGCGGCGGTCGCTTCGTTTGTCATTATCTCGAACAAGAACGGATTTGAAATCAACAACTTGCAGGTCATCGCGATTACGATTCCGGCGTGCATTTGCGGACTTATGGCGGCAGCGGCTGTTTCGTACAGGCGAGGGCTCGATCTCGATAAGGACCCGGCTTTCCAGGCGCGCCTCAAGGACCCGCAGATGAAGGAATACATGTTCGGGAGTACGGCTTCCGTGCTTGACAAAAAAGTCCCGAAAGAGGCAAAACATGCGGTGTATATCTTTCTTGCGGCTCTTGGCGTGATTGTGCTGTTTTCCATTTGCCAGATTGCAGGGCACGATATTCGTCCACAGTTTCCGACGGGCAAGATTGTCGATGGCGTGGAGCAGATGAAACCGCTGGCGATGAACATTATCATCCAAATCGTGATGATTTCGGCGGCGGCGTTCATGATTCTTTTTTGCAACGCGAAACCCAAGAAGGCCGTGGCGGGAGCCGTGTGGCAGAGCGGTATGGTCGCCGTTGTCGCCATTTACGGTATCGCGTGGCTTGCCGATACCTACTTTGCAAATTACATGGACGTGATGCAGGGCGGGCTCAAGGATATTGTGCAGCATTACCCGTGGGCAATCGCGTTTGCGTTCTTTGCGGTGAGCGTGCTTATCAATTCGCAGGGGGCCGTGGTGGTCGCGATGCTCCCGCTGGCCTATAGCCTCAACATCGAAGGCCCTGTGCTGTTGGGCGTGCTCCCGAGTGTTTATGGTTACTTCTTCATCCCGAATTATCCGTCCGACATTGCGACCGTGAACTTCGACCGTTCGGGCACGACCGTCATCGGAAAGTACTTGCTGAACCACAGCTTTATGCGGCCGGGCTTGGTAAGCGTCATCGTATCGACGATTGTCGGTTCGCTGCTTGTAAAGCTGATCTACTAGCGCCGTAAATTCGGAATGACGTCACTTTTTCCTCGCCTCAGTCGATGCTGGGCGAGAATTTTTTATATGAAACATTATGTTTCTTATACTGATATAAAAATAATTGATTTATTGATAAAATTGCTAAAATTTAAAGAAAATATCAAATTTTGTTTCATTAGTATTGATTTTTGCATGAATTAATTTTATTTTTAAAGCAGATAAAGCTGATTAAGAATTATGAAATCTGTTTTTGAATATAGAGATTACCGCTCGTACATACGAGACTTTTACGAAAGCCGTAAAAAGTGTTCCGCATTTACGTGGCGCGAATTTGCAAAACTTGCGGGATTTTCGTCTTCGGGTTTTTTGAAGCTTGTTTGCGACGGTAAAACGCGACTTTCAAAAGTTGCTGTTGAAAAGGTCTTGCCGGCGATGAACTTGTCTGGTGTACAGGCCGAATATTTTCGGGCGATGGTTGAATTTTGCGATTCCGCTCGCTCTGAAATCCGTCAAGTCGCTTTTGAGCGGATGATGAAAATTGCTAGCGAAAACCGTGTGGAATTTTTGGAAGCGAAGTCGTTTGCATATTTCTCGTCGTGGGCAAACCCTGCGCTCCGGGAACTTGCCCCGATTATGAAGGGCGCAACGCCTCTTGAAATGGGGCATGCACTTGTGCCCGCCATTTCTGCCGCCGAAGCCCGCGAATCCTTGGATTTGCAGGAATCGCTTGGGCTCTTGAAAAAAGATGAATGCGGAAATTACGTGCAAACGAGCGAAGGTGTTTCGAGTTCTCGCGAAGTTATCTCGGCGACGGTCGTCAATATGCAAAAGCAATATGCGCATTTGGCGGCTGAATCTCTGGAACGTTATTCGCGAGAATATCGCCACATTTCGGGCATGACGATGGGCCTTGACCGAGAAGCGTATGAGCGTTTGACGAGAGAACTCGATGCATTTCGCAAAAAAGTAGTGGAGATTGTAGCGAACGTGAAAAGTTACGATCGCGTTTATCGAATGAATTTACAGCTCTTTCCATTGAGTAAACAAGTTGGAGAAAAAAATGAAAAAGATTAATCTGATGCAAAATTTATTTGCCATGAACTTTACTTGTGCAATGGTTCTCGCGTTCTCTGCGATTCTCGCAAGCTTCGCGTTGTTGACAGGGTGTTCCGGCTTTACCGAGGACACGAATACATCATCGAATGATGATGGCGGAATCATTGATGTGCAGGCTGCTTTTGCTTCTGCACGCGTGTCGCAATTGGGCAAGGTTATAGTTGATGAATCTCAGGATTCTTTAACGATTGTTTATGAAACTTTTGGCGGCTGCTTGAAAAAAGATAATGGCGTTTATGCTTATAATTCCGATTTCTATTTTTCCAATTCAAGGACTTATGCTTATAGTTTCCATGGTGATACGCTCGTCTTGTCCTATGGTTCCATCAATCATGAAAAGGGCTCGCTATACGACTTAAACTTTTATCTTATTGGAGGTAATCCCGGTGATTTGAATGGTGTATGGATGTATTTGCCATGTACTTCATTTGGTGATGAATATGGTTGTTCCAATGATATGGAAAATTTATTTATCCAATTCAATAATAGAAGTGTGGAAACCCGCATTTCTGAAAATAAAACGTATGATTATATGAATTCTGGCTTTGTTGAAAATCTTGCGTTATTTATGACTGGACATGAAAATCGTATAGATTTTGATTTGCGCGGTCAAGTGATGAGTATGGATAATGATCTTTCAGGTAAAGGATTTACAGTTCAAGAAAGAACAAATAAAAATATGAAATTTGTTTATAAAGAACACCAATATGAATTGAATGTAGATTACGTTCAAATAAACGATTCTGCTGCTGTAACTTTGTCTTCTGAAGGGATTTCTTGTACAGCTTATTTGAGTGAACGTGATAATGTTTCTTCTGAAATGTGCCGCGAAGAAAATGCAGATTATCTTTATGAAAATGGCAGAGGGAGCTTGGGCTACCGTAAAGACAATAGTGATGAATTTGCAAGCTGCGTGAAAAGCCTTGTTCGTCGCGGAACGAATACATCTTCAAATGAAAAGTCTGGAAATCTTGATGTGCAAACTGCTTTTGAATCAGCTCGTTTGATGGCTTCTGGTAAAGTGTTTGTTGATGAAGTTCATGATTCGATAACACTTGTCGGTGAAAAATTTGGGGGATGCGTCAAGAAAGGTGAATCGTTTATGTATGATTCGGATTTTTATGACAGTGATACGAATAAGTATGCCTATGGTTTTCGTGGTGACACTTTGATGTTTACGCAACCAACTTTACTCTATCGAGATGGTACCGGGGATTCTGTATCGGCTACGACAATGTTCTTTGTTGGTGGAACGTCTGGAAAGCTTGATGGAATTTGGAAACTTTTGCCATGCAGAAAAAATGTTGCAAGTGGTGAAATCGGTTGCCAAAATGATGCCTATGATTATTTTGTCAAAATAGATAATGGTAAAATGGAATACCGTATTGCAGATCTTTCAGACTATGATTACATGAATTCCGTTTTTGTCGAAGAATTATTCATGTTCTTGGACAATCAAAACTCCATTCAGATTGAAACCCCATTTTATGAAGGTCGGAATGTTGAATCTTTAGCTAAAGAATATGAAATTGCAATTCAAGAAAAAACGAATAGGAGTATGAGATTTAATTATGATGGACATGTTTTTGATATGAAATTGAATTATGCGAAAATAATGGACAGCGTGTCTGTGACTTTGACATCGGGTAATGTTGTTTGCAATGGTTTTAATCGCGAAATTCCTGATATTACGCAAGAACAGTGCCGTGAAGAAAATGCAGCCAATCTAAACGAAATGGAATCGGGAGTGTATGGGATTAGAAAGCGTAATGATGCTGAATTCGAGGATTGCATCAATGGCATTCTAGGTCGCAAAAAAGAATCTGATTGATCGCAGCAGAAGCTGGATTGCAATTGATTTTAGTTGTGTTAGGAGGAAACATGTTGAAAAAAGTTGCAAAAGTGCTTGCGGTGTTGGCCAGTTTGCCGATGCTTGTGTGTGCTGCGGAACCGACGATTGGTGCGGTTGCGAAAATGCCGGAAAAGCCACTGCGTTTTGGAACTCACTTGAATTTGAATAGGGTGAATGATTTTACCGATGCTCCTTGGGGCGTTTATGCGGATGGTGTCGGGTACGGCGCAACGCTTTCGTTTGATGTCCAATACAAATTCTTGCCATGGCTTTATTTGCATTCGGGAATAGGGCTCGACTATCGCTATTTTGCTTCGGAACATCAAGAAATGTCGCTTGAATGCGATTGCGAACGCGGCGGATTTTGGTCTGGCTACAACAGTGACAATTTGCTTTATCTGGAAGTTCCTCTGTTGGCGCAAGCTCATATCCCGAACATCCTTTATTTTGAGGCGGGCCCGGTTTTTGACTTTTTGCTTATGAGAAAAAGTGAATTCTATATCCCGAAAGAACATCGGCAGGACAAATGCCATGATGACCGTTTTTTCGGAGCGGGCTTATCTGTTGGTGTCGGACACGAATTTTCTTTTGGTCTCTTTGTCGATGCTCATTTGTCGTTCCAACTGACCGATGTTGTGACGGTAGATAAAGCTTGTGGTAGCTACACCATTTCTTGGGGAAGTAGCCGAACGGATAACGAGTCTGGAAAAGAAACTGTTGAGAAGGACGGATATATCGACGAAAGTATTGTCGGGTCTTATTACCTGTTCCACAAAATCCAGCTCGGCATCGGCTATTGGTTTTAAAAGAGAGCGTCATTCTGAGGACTGAAAGGACGAAGAATCAAGTGCAAGGCGAGCAAAGCAGGGCTGCTTGCAGGCCTATTTGACGCTTCGCGTCACATCTTGAACTCAGAAATAGTCAAATAAATTTGACTGCTTCATTCGTTTTTCGATGTTTTTTGAGCCAAAGCCTCGGACGGCATAGCCGTCGATCCAGTCAAGTCTTCGTCTAAATAGGCGTCTTGCTTTTCTCACCAGCGATTTCTCGAACGAGTTTCGGTACGAGGTAGCCGGGGAGTTTTTTTTGTACTAAATTTATCTTTGCCTGCGAATAAGGGAATAATAATGGAACATTTAATAGAAAAATATCAGAAATGCAGCAGAAGACAATGCTTGGAAATTTTTAATGATATTATTGATAAAAAAAATCAAGATAGTCAATTTGAGCTAATGTGTTTTCAGGATATATTTGACATACAGCAAGACTCAAATGAAGGTGTTGTGTTGTCAAATGCTATAGTTCGAGAAAAAGATTTGCCTACTTTTTTTTCAAAAAAGAAAATTGTATTACAAAATTGCGTAATTATAGGGAATCTTGATATCCACGAATCAAAAGAAATATTTATTCAAAATTGCCTTATTTTTGGATCGTTGAATGTCATGGGGGCGCATAATGGCTTGTGTCTTTTGTCGATTGAAGAAGCGATGATTGATTCAATTGCTTTATGCATTGGAAAATATCACGTAATCGGAAATTGTGTTTCTGTAGGAACCTTGTCGAGTGATGTAGCTGAAATAACTTTTTGTAATCTGATGTGCTGTAGTATCCGTTCATTTTTGATGGACTCGTCTAAAGCGATATTAGAGTCTATGTCGTATACTAAATTTGGAGTGAAAAATTCGCTTTCTGGAAAAAAGGTGAGTGAATGGAAAAATTTTCCCATATCTCTTTCAAAAATTCTATTTGGCAAGATTGATTTAAAAGATTATCTTAAAGGTGAAATTGGTGAGAAAAAAGAAAAATATGATAATATTTTTGATTTTTTTGAAAAAAACAGATTATGTGTTACTGTAGATAATTATGCTGATTTGATTTATTATAAGAATAAGCAAGAGTTGTCTGGATTACATAAAATATGCTACATATTATGTGGGGGAATGATTAGACCTCGGGTTATTTTTGGTATGCTTATGCTTGTTATATTTGTTTTTGCGGCACTTTATTGCTTTGGGCTTGAACATCCTTTTGGCGATTTGTGCGTTGATGAATGTGGCAAAGCGATTTGTGAGGAAAATAATTTTTTTAAAACGTTATATTTTTCGGTGATTACTATAACTACGGTTGGTTATGGCGATATAACCCCTGTGGGTTGGGCTCGTTTATTTGCATGTCTAGAAGGTATATTCGGTATCTTATCTGGAGGTGCTTTTTTGATTGCTTTTACAAGGAAATATATTGACACTACAAAAAAATAAATTCATCGAGTCTGTGCTCGCTTGTTAAAAATAAAATCCTCCGCTTTGTCGCGGAGGATTTTTGCTAAAAATGAGGTGCTGCTTTTTCTGCGCCTACACCGGCGTTTTGCTCTTTTCGCCGGCGATTTCTCGAACGAGTTTCGGTACGAGGTAGCCGGGGAGTTTTGTGCGTATTTGCGCGATGAGTTCGCGGGCGCGTTCGTCGCTGATTTCAAAGTGCGCGACGCCTTTCGCGTGGTCGAGCTGGTGCAGGTAGTAGGGGAGCACGCCTTGCTCGAATAGCTTGCGGCACAAGCGTTCCAATGTTTCAGCGTCGTCGTTCACGCCTTTCAGCATCACGCTTTGGTTTAAAAGCGTCCAACCGCTGAATTTAAGTTGTGCAAAAACCGCGGCGGATTCTTCGTCGAGTTCATCGGGGTGGTTCACGTGTACCACGAGTACGCAATTGAATCGTGCGGGGAGCTCACGCAAAAGTTCAAAATGCTGCATCACGAGATCCGGTCGCATAATCGGGAGCCGCGTGTGGATGCGGAGCGTCGTGACGGAAGGGTGAAAAGCAATTGCTTCTACGAGGTCGCGGAACGGTCCCGGCCCAAGCGTAAGCGGGTCTCCGCCCGATAGAATGACTTCCCAGATGCTTGTATGGACATCTAGCCAGTTCGAAACTGCACTTGCGATATTCTGAGTGTCCTGGAAGGGGTAGTTGCGCCTGAAGCAGAACCTACAGCGCACACCGCAGGCAGAAGTCGAAACGATAAGGGCGCGGTTCTCGTACTTTTGCAAGATGCATTCGGACTTGCCCGCGGGGAGGTCGCCAACGGGGTCGTCAACAAAACCGGGTGCGTCCTTGAGTTCTTCTGTCGAAGGTAGAACCTCGCGTAGCAGTTTGGCGGGCTCGCTCGATTTTTGGATGAGGTCAGCGTAATGCTTGGAACAATAGAAGGCAAACGAGGGTTTTGAGTCTAGGCTCGCAAGCAAATTGCCAGCCAAACCGCTAATATCTTTGCCCAAATAGTCTAAAAATTCAGAAATATGCGTGAAAACTTTAACAGAATTGTCCATTATATTGCTAAATTTAGAATCAAAATCAACAAGAGGATAATATGGGTACTGTAAGCACCAACGAATTCCGTAAAAAAT
>JAFWRL010000136.1 GCA_017520105.1 Fibrobacter sp. | reverse complement strand
ATTCCGAACATCAAGATGCGCACGAGGCTTTTCTGCCTTTGGCCGCTATTTATGGCTGCGGAAAACTTGAGTTTGATTGGGGATGGCGTGTCGGTGTTTACTTCGGACAAGAAGGTGAAAATCACTCGCGACACGGTGAAGCGGATTGTCAAGGAAACGTCGATGCACTTCTATTCGGACAAGTGGATTGATGAGGCTTACGCAAGGATTAAGAGGAACATTTAGACGAAAGACGAGAGTCGTGTCATCCTGAGCGTTTTGATAAAAAGGAATTTTATGCAAGATAATACGAAGTTCTATAATAAGTGGCCGTTCCATGTGGCGGTGATTATTTTTAGCATTATTTCGGACCAGCTGACGAAGCTGTGGGCGCTCTCGCGTTTTACGGATGAAGCCGGAAATTTTACGTATGAAAAAATTCCAGTGATTGGTGAACTTGTGCGGTTCCAGCTTGTGTTCAACAAGGGGGCTGCTTTTAGTAGCAGACCGCAAGACCTGATGCCGTTCCTGCCGCCGTGGCTGTTCTTTTTGCTGATATCGATTGTGGCTGCTGTTGCACTCGCGTGGTTCTACAAATCCATCGACAAGCGTGATTACTTGAGCCGCTTGGGTGTCGTGATGATTCTTGGCGGCGCTGTCGGAAACTTCATTGACCGCATGCGCATGCAGCAGGTGGTAGATTTTATAGACTGCGATTTCCCGGACTTTATCATGACCCGTTTCCCGACATTCAACGTGGCGGACTCGTTCGTGACTGTCGGTGTTGCCCTCGTGATTTTGTCGCCTGTGATTTTACGCAAATTGCATAAGCAAATGAAGGAAGAGAAGGAAATTAAAAATGAAAAATTAAAAATTAAAAGTGAAGAATGAAGAATGAAAATGTCATGTTGAGCGAAGCGAAACATCCAGGCTAAAACATAACTGGATCCTTCTTGCTTCGCAATCAGGATGACGTCCTTGCTAACCACTAACCATTTCGCACCTCATACCTCATGCCTCAAAGCGGCATCGCAGCCCTAACCCCTATAACCTAACACCTAATACCTAAAAATGAATTACATCGTAGAAGAACAACATAATGGTGAACGTCTCGACAAGTTTCTTGCCGGCGTTATGGAAAATGTTTCCCGCACGGATGTGCAAAAGCTGATTGACGCGGGCGAAGTCAAGGTGGGCGGTAGCAAGGTCGTGAAGAACTTCCGCGTCGAAACGGGGATGACTGTTGTCGTCGAAAAGATGATAGAAAAGGAATCTTCGACGCTTGAACCTGAAGATATTCCGCTTGATATAGTATATGAAGATGACGATATCGTGGTCATTAACAAGCCGCGCAATTTGGTCGTTCATCCAGGAAGTGGCGTGAGCAAGGGTACGCTTGCCGCAGCGCTTTTGCATCACTTCAAGGAAAATCTTTCGACGGTGAACGGCCCGCTTCGTCCGGGTATCGTGCACCGCTTGGACAAGGATACGCCGGGGCTTATGGTGGTGGCCAAGAACGATGTTGCTCACAGGCACTTGGCGCACCAGCTCGAAACGCGTACGCTTCACCGCACGTACAATGCGCTCGTGTGGGGCTGCCCGCGCGATTTGGAAGGAACGATTGACGCTCCGATTGGCCGCAACCCGAAGAATCGCCTGAAGATGGCGGTGGTGAAGGGCGGTAAGGAAAGCCGTACACATTACGTTGCGAAGCAGTTCTTTGCGATTGCAACACTCTTGGAATTGCAACTGGAATCGGGACGCACGCACCAGATTCGTGTGCATTGCCGTTACACGGGTCATCCGGTCGTGGGCGATCCGCTTTACGATGGCCGCGAAGAAAGCTTGAACCGCGTGCCGCCGCTGATGAAACCGGTGGCCGAGAAAGTTCTTGAAATTGCTCCGGCGCAACTTTTGCAGGCCGTGAAGATTGAGCTCATTCATCCGCGCACGAACAAGAAGCTTACGTTCAAGGTTCCGATGGAAGAGCCGTTTGCAAAGGTGCTCAAGCTCTTGAAGAAAGAATGCCCAGCGTCGGCGCCTGTGTATGACGAAGATATGGGCTTCCGCGATTTCGATGCTCAAATTCGTTATGAGGAAGATGACGAGGAATTCGACGAATATGAAGAACCGCTCGCCATTACTCCGGACGAAGCCGCACCGGTGAAGGAACGCAAGACTCGTGCCCAGCGCCTTGCAGAAAAGGCTCAGACTGCAGCGAAACGCCGCGCCGTGGCTGCCGAACGCAAACTCATCAAGCAGATGAAGGCCGCTCGCCGCAAGGGAATCGCCCCCGAGGACTTCGTTGAACCAGGATATGAACCCACAATCGACCCGGAGCTGTTGGAATAGACGAAAGAACGCCACTGCGTGGCTACAGACGACAAATGCTAAAGGCGAATGTTGCAGGGCTGCTTGCAGACCTATAACTGAGCCTAGCATTTGGGACTTGTCCAAAGACGAAAGAGGTGTCATTCTGAGCGAAGCGT
>JAFWRL010000135.1 GCA_017520105.1 Fibrobacter sp. | reverse complement strand
TCCGATTTTAATCCGCACCTTAAGTTTGTCATTGAAGGTTCAAAGAATGATGCTGGCATCAGTTATCAGGATGACGATGATAAGGACGAAAAGCATCGTTCTACACTCCGACCCGATACGATTATGGTTATGGAATGTGGAGGTGAGATTGCCGCGGCTTCGCCTCGCAATGACAATGCTGGGGTGTATATTCTCGATTCCAAGTACTACAAATACGGCTTGACTGGTTTCAATTCGCATTTGCCGGGGGCCGAATCCGTGTGTAAACAGATGGCTTATGCGGAATATGTGGAAACGCAATGGGAAGAAATTTTAGGCCTAGATTCTTCGAATGCTACGCATTCTCAGAATGACGCTCTGACAAAACCTATCTACAACGCATTCATTATGCCGTACTGTGCGGATGCGGAAGGCGCTTCGGCAAGCTCAGCGACCTTCCAAATGAAACGCGTGGGCTACATCTACGGCGACTGGAAAAAAGTGGAGGATGAAAAATGCCCGTACCACAAAATCCACTGCATCCTACTCGACATGAAATCGGTCATGCGGAACTACGCAAACAACCCCGATGCGCAAAATGAACTCGCGGAGTTGATTAGATAAAAGAATGGCCTAAAATTTTGGTCAATTTGAAAAAATTCGAGGCCTTCTTGACAATCGTCTTTCGGTAATTTATATTTAGTGTACAAATGTGTAGAAAGCGCTTTCTGTGCGCGGTGTAAAATGATTAAAGTCTCGCCTTTTTATGTATGTAGGCGAAGAGGAGCGAAAGATGAGTGAAAAAGAATGGCCAAAATCGGCGATAAATCCGCAAGTTTGTGGTCAAATGTATTGCATTTGTATTGAAAATGAATTAGATTTGTTTAAAAACGAGGTGATTCATATGGCAAATGCAGTTTTACAGACGAGAATCGACAAGGCCACTAAGGACCAGGCGGAGGAGTTATTTGAATCACTCGGCTTGGATGTTACTACGGCCATTAGACTGTTCTTGAAGCAGGCGATTAACCAACGCTGCATCCCTTTTGATATTGTTCCGCCTCAACGCGAGTTCTCTGATTCGACGTTGGCCGCTATTGAAGAAGCAAAAAAACTTGCTAGGAACCCCAAGGCAAAAAGGTATTCTTCTGCAAAGGAACTCCTAGAGGATTGCAAGTAATGGTATATGAGCTTCTCAAGACATCTCGCTTTAAGGCTGGCGTAAAGCTTGCGCGAAAGCGGGGACTGGACATTTCTCTTTTGGAAAATGTCATTGAAAAACTGCGACTCGACCAACCACTTGACGCAAAACACCATAACCATGAGCTATCGGGAAATTTTAAAGGCGTCTGGGAATGCCATATTCAACCGGATTGGCTGTTGCTTTACTTGAAGGATAATGGCGTACTTGTGTTGACCTTGGTTGACACAGGAACTCATAGCGATATCTTTAAGAAATAATCACCGAAATCAGGATGTAGAACTCAGGTCTTGCGACAGCCCTTGCGGGCCGCGTAAGGCGAGTTAGTCCATTACGCAGCGGACAGATTGTCCGTCCATGCTAGATCCGCTGTAAATGCCTGCGTAGCTTTGACTGTTGTATAGACTTAAGTAGTACGAGTCACTGCTGTTCTCTTTTCGCAAGGAAGATGTCATGATATCGGTTTGGTCTCCGATGTCGAAGAATTTTCCGCTATAATCCCAGTTTCCTGCGGGGATTGCCGAAAAATCGAAATCGTCAGAACCATTGCCGCTTTCTAGATTGAAATTGTTCCATCCTCCAACGGATTTCAGTTTTTTCCCTGCATTATCCCAGAGCCAGTTTTCTTCTTCGTTCTGTATCCCGCCCACGGCTTCAAGTAAAGTAACGATTTCGTCCCTGCTGGGCAGGTGCCAACCTTGGGGGCAAACTCCTTGAACGGGGTATTTTGGGGTGCATTTTGCGCCGTAGCCGCATCCCTTTCCGTTGGGGGAGAATTTGCCTACGCTGTCCATGGCGGCGCTCCACAGATAAAGGCGTCCGTAAATGGTGCAGTTGGCAGGGTCGCCTCCGTAGCAGAAACTGGAGGAATCTTCGCTTGCAGTAGGTTCCTTGTAGGCGTAGTTCAGGTTTTGGGCCATCCAGACTTGATTGCCGATTTTGACGGTTCTGTAGATTTGTCCGTCGCGTTCGTCCTTCAGTTTGCCGGTTCCTATAGATTGACCGTTCCCTTTGAGGCAACGGATAGAAAACGCGTCATCCCTATTGATACTCCTAAGCTCTGCGCTGCTGTCTGTTGCGAGTTCCAAGAAAATGGCGTGACTGTTGAATCCGTTCTCTTGCGTTGAACTTGCAAAGTAAGCCTCTTCTCCTAACTGGTATGCTTTCCTGTTGTTTAAATCTAAAGGGTATGCCCAGTAACCGGCAGGAAGTGCAGAAAAACCGAATGAGTCGGTTCCGTTGCCGCTTTGTAGTAGAGTATGATTTTCCCATCCGCTGGTGGATTTTAAATTAAGGCCTGCTTTATCCCACTGCCAGTCCTTTTCCTTGTTTTGTACTCCGCCAACGGCTTTGAGTAAAACGGTGA
Source organism: Fibrobacter sp. (assembly GCA_017520105.1). The sequence continues at coordinate 5,699 of JAFWRL010000135.1, read as the reverse complement.
ATTCTTCTGAACTAGGAACATGCCAACCTTCGGGGCATACTCCTTGGACGGGGTATTTGGGGGTACATGCGTTTTTGTGACCGCAACCTATTCCGTTGGTAGAAAAAAGCCCTGCACTGTCCATGACGGCGCTCCATCTGTAAAGTCGTCCATATTTTTTACAGTTGGTCGAATCATCTTCGTAGCAGAAACTTTTTGCGGTTCCTCTATCATAGTTGTAGTTCAGGTTTTCTGCCATCCAGACTTGATCCCCGATTTCTATGGTCTTGTAGGTCTGGCCGTCACGCTCGTCAGTCAATGTGCCGAACTTGCATGTCTGGCAACCGACTGGTGCGGTAGAAGAACTTGATACGACGCTGTTGGATGATTGTGCTACGCTGCTAGAAGATTTCTGTTGGCTGATGGAAGAACTGGATGCGGTGCTGTTTGAAGATTCCGTTTTTTTGACGGAAGAACTGGATGCTGTACCGCTCGACGAAACCGTATTTAGGACAGATGAACTTGACCTTGCCTGATCGTATGATTTAAACCAGTTGTCTCCATCGCATTCGTAGTTTAGAGCGATGTCTTTTACATAGACTTTCTTGCCGATGATTCCATAATTGCAACTGATTGTTTCGAGTTCGTTCAAGTTAGCGACTTCGTTCGGTGCCTCGTTTGTATTCGGGATAGCGGAATTGTCTTCGCCGCAGGCGACGAGGAACACGGAAGAAAGGAATAGCGCCCTTGGTAAGAAATGTTTTTTCATATATCCTCTTTGAAAAATTGATTCTATCCCATACAGTTTAAAGTTTTTTGCAAACTACAAAAAAACATCTTGCAAAAGTATTTTTTTTGAATTTATAATGAAAAATTCCCCGATTCGTTATGAATCGGGGCGGGGTGGCTTAAATATTTTTTAATATTCTGGAAATTTCTAGAAGTTCTTACTTTATAAAAATCAATCCCAAAATACCCACGGCCCAGACGTACCAGGCGAAGTGCTGGAACTTGCCTTTCTGGACAAAGTTCATGAGCCACTTGAGGGCGATAATGCCGAAGATAAACGCGACAATCATGCCAACCAGAAGTTCCGGGGTGAATCCGCCGGCATCGACGCATTTCAATGCCTTTTCCGGGTCGAGGAGCGCTTTTTCCGGAGTCATGCTCTGGCACTTGATCCACTTGATGCAATCGAGGAGTGCTGCACCGCCGACGGCCGGAATGCTCATGAGGAAGCTGAATTCGCCGGCGTACTTGCGGTTCACGCCCATGAACATCATGGCGCTGATGGTGGAGCCGCTGCGGCTGATGCCCGGAATGCAGGCAATACCCTGCACCGTACCTGTCACGAGTGCTCGCCACCAGTTCATCTTGACGCCTTCGTTATCTGGGTGTTTGGCGCCGGTCGGGCCCCACTGCGATGTGAATAGGAGCAATCCGGTGAAAAGTTCTGCGACGCAGACGGCGCGCGGGTTTTCGAACAAGCTTTCGAGTGCGTCCTTGAAGCCGAGGCCAATCATCGCTGTCGGGATGCTGGCGAGGATTATAAAGCCTGCTTCGCGGAGCTGGTCCTTGTCGCGGCGGAGGCAACCGACGATGATGTCCGTAATCTTCTTGTGGAAAACTACGAAAATCGAAAGCAGTGTGCCTGCGTGGAGCATGATATCGAAGAACATGCCTGCTTCGTTCATGCCTAGAAGTTCGTGCCCGAGTACGAGGTGACCGGAACTGGAGATGGGGAGGAATTCAGCGAGGCCCTGTAACAGGCCGAGGATAATAGATTCGAACATAGTAAAGTAAATGTAGCTTTTAGTAGGAAGTAGGAAGTAGGAAGTAGGAAGTGTTTTGCAATTTTCAGACTCTTTTTTCGCTATTCACTGCCTACTGTCTACCGTCTACTGTCTACTTCTTTTTTCTATAATTTTTTTCATGTGCAAGCGTTTTCTCCTTTGTTTTCATGATTTTAGTGTCTGGAACTACCAGAAAGCAATTCCTATTCTCGAAGATCTTAAGGATTTGGCGGGGCGGCCTTTTAGCGTTTTGGTAATTCCCGATACGGAAAATGCTTCTGCTGAAGCTATCCAGGGATTCCGCGATTCCTTGAAACTGCTGAAATCGGAAGGCTTTGAACTGGCGTTGCACGGCTTTAAACACAAGGCCGAATTCAGCCAGGGCCGCAGCTACGCAGGGCTTGTCGGGATGAACCTGACGTCGGGCGAGGCTGAGTTTGCTGGCCTTTCGCAGTACGAATCCAGCCGTCTTTTGCAGGCGGCTTTGGAGGCGTGGAAAACGTTGTTCGCAGACGAAAACGGAATTGCCGAGGCTCCGGTGGCTTTTGTTCCGCCGACATGGTTCAGCAACAAGTTTTTGCCGGGGCAAGTCCGTGCGGAGAAAATGTTGTACGAAGACCGTTTCTCTCTGACGACGGCCGACGGGGTGCGTTATGCGTCGCCTGTAGCAAGTTTTGCCGGGATTCCGAAGGCGACAGAAAAGGCAGCCATTGCCTATGCTGCCTTTATCATGAAACTACCTGTGGGCTTACCGCGCCTTGCAGTCCATCCGGTGGATTTCCCTCGACTGCGGGATGTTGTTCGCGATACCATCCGTGTGGCGTTGAACAACAGGCGTAAGCTGGTCCACTATAGCGAAATATAAATTATAGAGTGTTCGCTAATTTGCGTCGTTGCACTCGTTGATGTACTGTTGCTCAAGCCTGTTAAAATCGGTTTCGGAATAGGCTTGTTTGCTGGTGGTGACGAGTTTGTTGCCCATGCAGTAAACGTTTTCGTAATCGTCGTCTTCGTTAAACTCTCTGCAACTTTGTTCAGAAAAGTCTTGACCAGCGATAAACGTTTGGACCAATTTGCCATCTTTTAAATCGATTATGATTTTAACCGGAACTCCTTGCTGGACTGTTTCGAGTGTGAGTGGATTTTCAGATGCTATTTGACAGCTTTCGATTCCTGCGTTAGAACTGCTGTCTTCACAGGCAACGAGCCCCATTGCTGCGACGATTGCGGTAATCGGAATTAACTTTTGAAAATGCATGAAGTCTCCTTGGAAATAAGTTTGTATTGAATTTACAAAATAGTGTTCAATAAAACCATTAAATTCCGGGAACGTCAAATTCTTTTATTGTCTTTCGCTTTAGTTCGTCGGTAACCTGAACTGTAATGGATGCCCCCACTTCGGGCAAATCGTCTCCAAGAATAACGATTTCGCGGGGTTCCGAATCGTAATCGGCTGCAATCCATTTGTTGCCAGCCTTGACCGTAATCGAATTACCGTTCGGGACGCCGGCATACTTGGAGAATAGCGGAATCTTGAGGGCGAGCTTGCGCTCTCCCGCGAAGAACACTTCGGACCAGTAGGGGAACCCGAGCGTGATACCGTCGTTGTCGGTGATGTTTGCCACATCCCTTAGTTCGTTGGTTGATGCGCAACGCTTTTTAGAACCCGTTTGCTTGTCGAAGTAGAACCAGCGGCGAGTCGTTTCTCCAAGCCAGTAAAGTGGGGCTGGATTGTTGGGGTTGTCGATGCAGACTTCCCACTTGCCGTAGAACTGCAATCCCTTCGGGTGGAATTCGAAGTAATCAACGCTGTCGGTTTGGTTGCGCGTCACGGCGAGAACGCGGCGCGATGTGTCGCTGACGACGGGGATTCCCGAGATTTTCTGGGAGATGCCGACATCGCCGATTTTCATGTGCCAGTTGATGTTGTTCTGGAAGCCGGTGAATGAATGTACGGCGATGAGTTCATTTACACTGCGTCCTGTGCCGGTCGCGGTTGCACTTGCGCTGTACCGGATATATTTTGTTTCGGGGAACACCTCGATGATTTTACCGATGGTCGTTGGTTTGTTGTGGTCGAATATTTTGCAGAGGTCCCCGTTGATAACTTGTTCGTTCTGATCCAGTGCTGCAAAACTGTAGCCGGATTCGCAACGGTACAAGTCGAGCATGCTCTTACTGAGGAACGTATATACGGGCGAGGTCTGGTTTTGTACAAGTTTTATCGTGCCGTTGTTCTTGCAAGAGGGGTGGAAACTGAATTCGCGCTTGGTGACGTGCCCGCTGAAGTCTTCGATTTCAAGTCTGTAAGTGGATATGGGGCCTATTTTCGCGTTGATGTAGTGCCAGTCGCCTGCGGTGTCCGCTTCTTCGGCCCAAAGCAGTTCGTTGCGGATGTCGAGCATCTTTTTATAGCTGAGTTTGTCCATGACTTTGCTATAGATTTTTTCGTCGTAACGCCACAGTTCGAGTCGGCGGATGGCCATCGGGTTTTCCTTGGGCGTGCGGCTGTAATCGGCGATTTTTACTGCCATGGAAAGGTTGAATTCATTCTTGACTGGTGTCTCGACGCAGCCGTTGCGTAGTGCTTGGTCTGTCGTGAGGGACAAGTTGTTGCCCTGCCATACGGCGACCCCGAAAATTTGCGGTGCGATGGTGTCGAGGCACTTGACGCCGAGCTGGCATGGCGATATAATTTCATCTTTGTTCAGGCGGACTTCGAGATGCAGATGCGGGTTGCCGATTCCTGTGCTGCCCGAGTACGTGAGCGTGTCGCCTTTACGGAACCTGATGTTGGGCTTGACGGTTACATCGTTGCTTTTTGTGGCTAGCTGTTTTTGGCGTACCGCGTTTTCGACCGCCGGGGTGAAGCTACTTTGGTGGGCGAAAACCCATGTCTTTCCGCTGTTTCCTTCGAAGTACATCACTTTGCCGTAGCCGAAGGGCGAGGTCTGGACTTCCTTGACGTATCCGTTTTCCGGGGCGAAGATTGGCCAGCCTTCTTCCATTTCTGTGGAATAATCGATACCGGCATGGTAGCGGGTACCGCGGTTTTCGCCGAACGAAGATGTCAAGTAGGCGTCTCGCTGGAACGGGTCGTATTTAAACGGCTCGACGTAGGATTCCGAGACGAGTTCTGGTGGAGGGGCGGCCCTTTCGGAAAAATCCGTGTTGTCGATTTTGGCGCCTCGTTGGGCGGCGATGCAGTCCTCGTAAGCGAATGCGTCCATTTTGCTGGCGTCACAAGAGGTTCCTGCGGTTGTAGCAGCGATGCCGAATACGCTGCCGACAGTAAGAATAAACGATGAAATTTTAGTGAACCTATCCATAATGCTAAATAAAATACAAAATTATTATTTTATAGTGATAATGATATTTCTTTATTTGAACGTTTTTTTTGTTTAAATTTGGAGCGTTATCGTTTTCCGCTATCGTTGGTGGAAAAAATTTACGAGAAAAAAGAAAAGACCCGCAATGCGAGTCTTTCTAGTGGAGCTAAGGAGAGTCGAACTCCTGACCTCCTGCATGCCATGCAGGCGCTCTACCAACTGAGCTATAACCCCGAGGACGCGCACAAATATAGAATGAATAGATGTACGTGTCAAGGGCGGAATTGAAAATTTTTAAAAATTTTCAATTCCATTCTACCAACTAAATCTTCTCAATCGTGACGCTTTCGATAATCACGTCATCGTAGGGGGCGTCGTTACGGCCAGTCTGAACGCCGGCGATTTCGTCGAGCACGTCAAAACCTTCGTAGAGCTGACCGAACACGGAGTAGCCGTCAGCCGGGCCCGTGCCGCATTGGTCGTGGTCCAAGAAGTGGACGTTGTTGCCGTGGACGATGAAGAACTGGCTGCCGATGCTGTGCGGCATGGCTGTCTTCGCCCAACTGAGGGCGCCGCGCATGTGGGTGAGGCGTGGGTC
>JAFWRL010000134.1 GCA_017520105.1 Fibrobacter sp. | reverse complement strand
TTTGACCATTCACTGGATCCTTCGTTCCTCCGGTCCTCAGGATGACGCGTAGGCCGCGCACTGCTCGCCGCACATTGCGCACTGCTTGTCGCTCACGGCCCATTGCTTACCGCTCTCCGCTCTATGGATCCTATCGGCCTTCGGCCTCCAGGATGACACGTGGGGCCCGCTCGCCGCACTCCGCACTCCGCTCGCCGCACTCCGCACTCCGCTCACCGCACATTGCGCACTGCTCGCCGCGCATTCCGCTTACCCCTCTTTCGTCTATCGTCTCTCGTCTTTCGTCTATAGGGCCGCTAGGCCCGTTCTTTCGTCTATTTCACTTCCATCCCGAGCAGTCGTATTTCCGAGATGGCGTAGTCGTTGTTGTCCGCTTCATACACGTCGTCAAGGTAGAATCGCAGTTCGGTTGTCTCTACGGCTTGGATGTTCGGATATTGCATTCCCTTGATGTTTTCGAGGCGGAGGCGTTGCTTGAAGCCGTCCTTGGTCTCTACGGTAATGGTGCGGGGCTTCTTGAAAATGCGGAAGCGGTCTCCGAATGCGTCATCGACGGATTTCTGATAACCGATGGCAATGCCGATGTTCATGACAAGCGTTTTTTTGTCGAAGTACATCGCGAGTACCGGGTTCAGCGGTTTCAAAGGCATGCTGCTGAGCCAAGCCGTTGTCAAATCGCCGTCATTCAAGTTCTTGAGCGGGTAGCCGCCCGTAATTTCGGGCTCGATGGCTTGCGTCTCGTGGTTGCCTAAGATTTCGTTCCATTCCAATTCGTGCAACGTATTCATCGGCTTGTGCGTGAACATGAGCAACATCAGCAAGACGACGATGAGCGGGAACAGCACCGAGAACGCGACGATGATGAGTTTGTGCGGAGAAAGGCGGAATCCACTTTTGGCATCATCGGCAATGGACGGAGTGAGTCGGCGGTTGCTGCCAGTTTTCCGTGCGATGGAGGGCGTTTGGTGCGGCGTATCGTGCTGCGGGAACACTTGGTCGCATTCGTCCAGGAATTCCTGCATGTCGTGGAAACGTTCGTTCAGCTTTTTCTTGAGGCACTTGAGGATAAGTTCAGAAAGCCCTACGGGAATGTCTTCGCGGAAAAGCTCCGGTGATGGAGGCGGTTCCTGCACATGCTTGAGGGCGATTTCGACAGGGCGATTGCCTTCAAACGGCAGACGGCCGCATGTCATTTCGAACAAAATGACACCCATGCTGTAGATGTCGGACTGGAGCGTGACTTCGTCGCCGTGGCACTGTTCCGGGGACATGTATTCGGGCGTACCCATCGTCATGCCGGTGCGGGTCAGGCGTTCCTTTTCCATCTCTTGGATGTAAGAAATGCCGAAGTCCATGATATAGACGCGGTTGTCGCGCGTGAGCATGATGTTTGAGGGCTTCACGTCGCGGTGGACGATTCCCTTGCTGTGTGCGTAGAGAAGCCCGCGTGCAATTTGCTTGATGATGACTTCGATGGCTTCGAACGAAAGCTTGCTCTTGTTCTGCAAGATTTCGGCGAGCGAAATGCCTTGTACGTAAGTCATCGCGATAAAAAGCTGCTTGCCCTGTTGGCCAAAGTCGAACACGTGAACGATGTTCTGGTGGTCCAGTTCCTTCATGGCCTGGGCTTCAAGATAAAAACGTTTGATGGACTCGACGTCAGAATTGGAGTCAAGAATTTTAAAGGCGACTTCTCGTTTCAGTTTTTTGTCGAGCGCTTTATAGACATAGCCCATTCCGCCTTTGCCAAGTGTTCCCAATAGTTCGTAGTTTTCATTAAAAGGGCGCGGAAAAGTTTGAGGTTGTTCGTGCTGGATCATCTCGGCTTCTTTAACTTGTTTAGTAAAATTACGGTTATAATATAGAAACCTAGCGCAATGGCGAGGGCAAGGATTGTATTGAATACATCATCTTTTCGTTCTAGCAATATGTTGAGGAGCGAAGATTGGTTGTAGCGAGACCACACAACGCTAGAAAGGGCTCGTCCGATGGGTTGCATTTGGTCGAGCGGGACTAGCGCTCCGGCGAGGGCAACTTGCGGGATGATGAGGAGCGGTAAAAATGCGTTTGCCTGGCTTGTGTTCTTGGCGAGCGAACTAGTGAATAGGCCGACAGCGGTTGCGGGGATGGCGATACATGCAAACGATGCTGCGATGAGAGCGAAATTTGGACTTACTGTGAGCCTCATGTTGATGAATGCATAGACGATTGCTGTCTGGAACAAAGTAAAAAAGACGGGAAGCGTAAATTTAGCGGTAAGTGTAGAAATTGCTGAAACGCCACGGCGGAACTTGTCGCGGAGGATATCTTTTTCTTGGACGATTTCGCGGATGGAAAGCGACAAAGCGAACCAGTTTGCACAAAGTATTACGGCAAATGCAACCGTCCAGCAAGAGGATTTTTCGGAGAAAATCTGCGACAGCAAAAATCCAATGATGACCGGCTGCAAGAATAATGCGGCAATGCGGCCTTTATCGCGGAACCATTGCTTTGCGGTGAGAGCGACGGTGTAGGCGAAATTGTGCGGGAGCCTAGTACGTTCAAAGTAGTACTTGCTATCGCTAAATCTTTGTTCGTGCTTGTACGTTTCACGCCATGCGGCAGCCTTGCTTTGGCTGATGCCCGTGAGGAGCGCCTGCGGATCGTTGGTGTTGAAGTGGGAGTAGGCTGCCTGCACCGTTCCGAAAAACGCTTCTTCGCCTTGATGCAGTACCAAGACTTTATTTGCAATCTGGAGGGCTTCGTAGCTGTGCGTTGTGAGAATGATGGTGTGGCCGAGGAACGCGAGCTGCTTTAAGTGCGTGCAGAGAA
>JAFWRL010000133.1 GCA_017520105.1 Fibrobacter sp. | reverse complement strand
TGTTTATTCAGGAAACGCAAAAGATGGAGGTGCTTATATTGATTTGGGCGCGCACGCGAGAATCACGAATAAACATTTCCTTTTTGGCGTATTCGTGCAATTAGGAATTTTCGGTAATTATAAGTAAAAATTCAAAGTGTCTCTAGTGTTTGGTTGCTGAGAAATTATTTTATATATTACCTATATTGCAAAGACATTTTTATGAAAAAGATTTTTGAAAGCTGTATTTTGGTGATTTCTATTCTTGCCGCTGGTGCTTCGGCCAAAGGACTTTATTTGGAAGGTTCTTTGGGCATCGCCAAGGCGGATTACGTGGAACAGGAACGCCCTCGCAGGTTGCAACAGGCCGATGACCATGTTGGAGAATGCCTCGACATTGAGGGTTGCAAGGATACGGGACCTAGCGGGGATTATGCTCCGCGGGACAGGGTGGAATACGTGGGCTATGGCCCAGTGCTGGATTTGAAAGTGGGGTATGGCTGGGAAAAACTGGCTGTATTTGGTGTTATTCAGGGAGCGTACACCGAAGGTTTCCATGTATTTGATTGTTATGTAATGAGTAAACCCGTGGAATACAATGGCGACCATGAAGGTTATGCGTTCCACAATCATAGAGTGGAGTATGAAGACTATCTTCGCTATAGTGAGCTTCATTCCTTTTCAACGCGGTTGTTCTTTGGGGCCGGATTTACGGTATTTCCCTTTGCAAAAAAAGAATCGCCCTTGACGGGTTTCCATGCCGGCGCATCATTCGGTTTTTCTATTATCGAGACGCAGGTAGAAGAGGAAAAGACTGGTGTTGCAGACAGGAATCATGGTGCTATTGAGATAACATCTGCCCCAAATTACAGCCTCACTTTTGATGTGGGACATACTTGGTCTGTTAACGAAAAGTGGAATATGGGTGTCGCCTTGACTGCGGCGTTTGAAAATCCTGTTGAATCTGAAAAGGAATACAGCATGTTCAACCTTCATACAATTTGGGTGGGACTGCGATTCGCAAGAAAGTAATTTCACAGGATCCTTCGACTCCGTTCCGGGACTCAGGATGACAAATTGCAGTATCTAGTAACTCATAACTAGTAACTACCGCCTACTTGCACTTTCACTTCGTTCAAGTGCCAAATGCTGGCCTCGGTCATGTCCAAGTAAACTTGGCCGCGACGCTCGGCCTACGCATTTGTCCTACTAACCTCTAATCACTAAATCTTCACATTTTTTCTTCCTACTGTCTACTTCCTACTTCCTACTTTTTTATATTTAAAGCACAAAAAATTTTTCACTTTAACAGAAGGTTAATAAAATGGCTAAAATCGCTAAAGTTTGGGCTCGTCAGATCCTGGATTCCCGTGGCAATCCGTCTCTCGAAGTCGATGTTACTCTTGACAACGGTATCGTCGGTCACGCTGCCGTTCCGAGTGGCGCTTCCACCGGTGAACGCGAAGCTTGCGAACTCCGCGACGGCGACAAGAAGACTTACTGCGGCAAGGGCACTCAGACTGCCGTGAAGAATGTCAACACCAAGATTGCTAAGAAGATCGTTGGCATGGATCCGGCTAACCAGACCGAAGTTGACGATGCTATGATCGCTCTCGATGGCAACCGCATGCTCAAGAACACGCTCGGTGCAAACGCTATCCTCGGCGTTTCCATGGCTGTTTGCGTTGCTGCCGCTAAGGATGCTGGCCTTCCGCTTTATCAGTACATTGCCAAGCTTCATGGCACCAAGAAGCTCACGCTCCCGTGCCCGATGTGCAACGTGATCAACGGCGGTGCTCACTCCTCCGCTCCGATCGACTTCCAGGAATTCATGATCGCTCCGGTTGGCGCAAAGACCTTCTCCAAGGGCCTCCAGATGGTCACCGAAATCTTCCACGCCCTCAAGGCTGTGCTGAAGAAGGCCGGCTTCGACACCACCGTTGGTGACGAAGGTGGCTT
>JAFWRL010000132.1 GCA_017520105.1 Fibrobacter sp. | reverse complement strand
GTTCGACAAACCCTCTGTTCTGAAACGTCTCAAGATGGAGCATGCTATCTATGTTCAGAAACTTCGCCAGACAGAGGAATAATAGTAAGTAGACTTGTTTTATAGAACTCGAGATAGGGGCTTGCCTTTGGCATGCCCCCTTTATTGTTTTGTTCCGAACCGTCATGTCCGTGTTTCGGAATCAAAAACGGCCTTTTCTTCCGCGGTAAAAGGCCGTTTTTCTGTTGCAAATATAAAAAATCGGCCGAAAATTTGGATATTCCGAAAAAAAAGCGTAAATTCGCTGCAGAATAAGTAAAGTTCACCGTGTGATGAAGATTGAATGTTTTCTTGACTATCTGAAGCTCGAGCGGAATTACTCGCGGCTGACCGTGCTGAAATACGAGTCGTGCCTTCGGTTGTTCGAGGAATATTTCAAGAATCTGAACACGGAGCTTGAATGGGAGTCGGTAGATGCTGACGTCATCCGCGACTGGATGGAAAGCATGATGGACAGCGGCCTGACCGCTGCCACCGTGAACGGACGTCTCAGCGCGGTGCGCTCTTTTTATCGGTTTGCTTTGAAGAAGGGATTGGTTGAAAACGATCCTGCCCACACGATAACGGGTCCGAAGAAAGAAAAACCGTTGCCCAAGTTTATCCGTGAAAAGGATATGGACCGGTTGCTTCAACCCGAGATGTGGGGTGATACATATAAGGATATATGCGCGCGTACCATAATATTATTATTTTATGAAACCGGAATGCGTGTCGGTGAACTGGTGATGCTCGACGACGAAATGGTCGACTTGGACAACCGGCAACTGAAGGTTACAGGAAAACGCAATAAGCAGCGCATAATCCCCTTCGGAGCAGAACTGGAACAGGCACTTCGCGACTTCGTCAGGCTGAGGGACGAGCAGGTGGAACGTACGGAGAAAGGTTTCTTCGTGACCGAGAAAGGGCAGCGGGTGACCTACGAGCAGGTGAGACGCATGGTGAAAAATCATCTTGGGCGGGTCACTACTCAGCAGAAACGCACACCGCATGTGCTGCGCCACACGTTTGCCACCACCATGCTGAACCATGAGGCTGGACTGGAGAGTGTGAAGCAACTGTTAGGGCACGAGAGCCTGGCCACGACGGAAATCTATACGCACACCACGTTCGAGCAACTTAAAAAAGTCTATGAAAAAGCCCATCCGCGCAGTTGAAAGTCAACAGGTCGCCGGGCGTAACCTTATAAAAATTGGAGGTAACTATGGAAATTAAGATTCAGTCGATTCATTTTGACGCTACCGATCAGTTGAAGGCGTTTATCGAAAAGAAAGTCGCCAAGTTGGAAAAAACACTAGAAGAAATTCAGAAGGCAGAGGTGCAGCTGAAAGTTGTGAAACCTGCTACCGCTCTCAATAAGGAAGCAAGCATCTCGGTGGCTGTCCCCGGACAGTCGTTCTTCGTGGAGAAAGTATGCGACACGTTTGAGGAGAGTGTCGACCAGTGTGTGGATTCACTGAAGGTCCAGCTCACGAAATTTAAAGAAAAACGTAGTAACAGATAAAAAAAACTCCGAAAAATTTTGGAGATTAAAAAAAACGTCGTATCTTTGCAGCCGTTTTAGAGAACGTCCTAAATCAAGCGCCTCGCGGCTGCAAAGATTTGCCTCTTTAGCTCAGTTGGCCAGAGCACGTGATTTGTAATCTCGGGGTCGTTGGTTCGAATCCGACAAGAGGCTCTCCAACGGCAGAGAAGGACAGTTTGAAAAACACGGGTGGATACCAGAGTGGCCAAATGGGGCAGACTGTAAATCTGCTGGTTTTTACCTTCGGTGGTTCGAATCCATCTCCACCCACTTCAGTAGAAGTTTAGTTGCGGACTGTTCGCGTTGGTCGGACTAACAAACTTGCGGAAATAGCTCAGTTGATAGAGCACTAGCCTTCCAAGCTGGGGGTCGCGGGTTTGAGCCCCGTTTTCCGCTCTAGCTCGCTGTTATAGCTCAGTGGTAGAGCACTTCCTTGGTAAGGAAGAGGTCCCGAGTTCAAGTCTCGGTAACAGATCTTAAGAAAACGACGATTTAAATCGGATAATTCATTT
>JAFWRL010000131.1 GCA_017520105.1 Fibrobacter sp. | reverse complement strand
GTCCAGAATGATGGGAACTTCCGTCGAGGCCTCAATCATATTTCCGGTCACATGACCATCCTTCCTGACATAATAAGTAAGTCCAGGCACAGGATCCGGCGTGTCGTCAGTAATACCGTGCCTGTCAAGGATCCTGGAGTTTACCCAGATGCTGTGTCCTTCCGCTTCCTGAATTAAAATCTCGGCATCCGGACAGATTGCATCAAGGTCCTCCTTTACGATATCGTCTCCATGGAGGAACCTTTTCTCCAAAACAAATCTGTAACGCTCCTCACCGGGATTCTTCTTAATATAGTCTGACATAATGTCCAGCGCTTCCTGTTTGCCGTTGCACTCAAGGCGCATCCCCATATCCGCGTACTCGAAACCGACCGGCATGGTGACATGGACATGGGTGTCAAGGATGCCTGGCATGATGAATTTTCCGCCCAGGTCTGTGACCTCGCCCTCATACTCCGAAAGACCGGCCTCGTCGCCCACATAAACGAATTTGCCTTCCTTCACCGCAAGAGCGGTTGCCAGCGGTTTGTCCTTGTCAGCTGTGAAGATTTTTGCATTTTTAATAATCCTGTCGACTTTCATTTTGTTCTCCTTTCGTTCGTCTTCCCGAATAATTTTTAAATCCATTTCCCATGTCACGTATCTCTACTTTTATTCTTTATTATAATATAATTTACAGGTGCTATCACATCTATAATTAATAATAACATATTGGTCACAGAAAATCTACGGCTGTTGAAGTAAACTAGAATTTTCCAATCCAGAACTCCTCTTATCGAATCCTCATAGTTTTCTGTGATCAGAGTCATCTTTTCTCCATAAGATTTATAACCATCATCTAAAAATCGTTTCTTATTATCTTTTAACACGGAAGGTTACGAGGAAGAGTTGAATTGAGCAGGAAATGTTCTTTTCATCCGATGGATTCGATGGTACAATAGACATGGCGTTGAGCCTCCTTGGGAAGATGGTTTGGACACCTTCTATTTATTTCACGGTTGAATCCTCCGTGCCGCTGATGAGAAGCGGACATGCGATAGAGCTTTCGACGGTATTCAATCATCCGGAGGATACCCTCGTCACGGGGAGACAATTTGACGAGACTTTCTCGAAGACCATGCGCAAGATGTGGGTTCAGTTCGCCAAGACCGGCAACCCGTCGCTTCCTGCGGACATCTCACCCGACGGCAAAGCGTATGAGTGGCCGCTTTATGACCTCAAGGACAAGAAAGTGATGGTTTTCGACGAGTTCAATATCCATCCAGAAAAGGAATCCGAGTTAAAGATTCTGGATTGGGACAGAACTTATTTTTTGACCAGGTATTATTGCCTTTGACGGGTTCGACCATGCAAGAAGAAAGGTTGTGATGTTATGTTCCCAAAAGTAACCCGCAGAGAATTTATCAAAACCGCCGCTATGAGCGCCTTGGCTTTCAGTGCGTTTGGCGTCTTGCCGGACGAGAAAGTTTTTGCCGCAAGCGATTGCGCCGTAAAAACCCGCTATGGCACATTCCGCGGTTTTTTGGATCAAAACGGCGTAAAAACTTGGCTGGGCATTCCCTATGCGCAGCCGCCCGTCGGAAAAATGCGCTGGCGCGCTCCCGAGCCTTTGAAACCGTCCAATAAGACCTTCGATGCCAAAAAATTCGGCTTTACGGCGATGCAAACGATTGACGAGAATGAAGCTGCCTCCACCAACCCGCAAAGCGAGGACTGCCTGACGCTGAACATTTGGGCACGCGGCGAGGGCAAAAATAAGCCCGTCATGGTCTTTATCCACGGCGGCGGCTTCCAGACCGGCGGCACCAGCGACCCGCTTTATTGCGGAAGCAATTTTGCGGCGGCAAACGACGTCGTTATCGTCACGCTTAACTATCGTGTTTCTGTCTTTGGCTTTGTGAACTTTGCAAGTTTTGATCCTTCCTTTGAAGACAGCGGCTATCTCGGGCTGAAAGATCAGATCGCGGCTTTGAAGTGGGTCAAGGAAAATATCGCGGATTTTGGCGGGAACCCCGACAATATCACCATTTTCGGCGAAAGCGCGGGCGCGATTTCCTGTATGCTGCATTCGGTTATCCCTGCCGCCAAAGGGATTTTCCAGAAAGCCATCCCGCAGTCAGGAAATTCGTATATGTTCAATACGCCGGAATATTCCACCCAGGTTGCGGCTCTGTACATGGAATTGGGCGGCGCGAAGACGATGCGCGACATGATGAAGAAATCTTCCGCCGAACTGATGCATATTTACGAAAAAGTGAAAGAAATTCGTGTGGTGCAAACGGCAACCGATTATTTGCCGACTTGCGACGGAAAATTCCTGCCGGGCGACCCGTTCCGCGCGTTAAAAGACGGCGCGGCACGCGGAATCAAATTCTTGACGGGGACGACGGCGGATGAATGGCGTTATTGGTTGCTATATATGAAGGATTTCTTAGCTCATTTCCGCGCGGAACCCAAAAATCTTTCCCCGGTCCTTCAAAAATACAAAGGGAAAGATACCCCGCAGGATATTTATCAGGCATGGCTTAAAAATCGCCCGGATACGGAGGAAGCCTTCATCGATTTTGTGAACCAGCTGGATTGGCGCGTCGGGCAGGAATTGGCGGCGGAGCACCAGTCGGATTTTGGCGATGTGTACTATTATCTGTTCAGCGAGCAGTCGCCGGTCGGGAATTTGCGTTCGTGCCATGGGATTGACCTGCCGTTTGCCTTCAACTATCCCCAGAAGCTTGTACCGAATCCCTCGCCCAATCTCATAAGGCAGGTTCAGGCGTCGTTGGCGGCCTTCGCGGCGACAGGCAACCCGGACAACGAATATATTCCGCACTGGGAGAAATATTCCGCCGACAATCGGCAGACGATGGAGCTGAACTCGAAAGGCTGTGTCTGCCACAAGGATTTGAACACGGAGAATTTGAACGGATTGCGCTATATCTACGAAAACTAAAAGGAAGCTTTGAAAACTCGTAATTATGCCTTCCCCTTGAGGGGAAGGTGGCAGCCCAAAGGGCTGACGGATGAGGTGTAAGAAGTCCACGAATTAGCATAAACACAATGTTACAGCCACCTCACCCACCGCTAAAGCGGTCCCCCCTCCCCTCAAGGGGAGGGCAAGGATTTGGTAGTTTTTAGAGATGCCCCAAAAATGCTATAGGAGGCGATACAATGCATACCGCTAAAAAATCGTTTGGTTTCTTTTGGGCCGCGCTTATGGCGTTCAGTTTC
>JAFWRL010000130.1 GCA_017520105.1 Fibrobacter sp. | reverse complement strand
ACTCTTCGTCGCTTTATCTCTGAACGTGGCAAGATCATCCCGCGCCGCATTTCTGGCACTTCCGCTAAGTATCAGCGTATGCTGAACGAAGCTATCAAGCGTGCCCGTCAGATGGCTATTCTCCCGTTCGTTTCGGACAGCATGCGCTAATAGGAGGAACTAGACTATGGAAATTATTCTTAAGGCTAACGTCCCCCACTTGGGCAAGATGCTCGACGTCGTGAAGGTCAAGGATGGTTACGCTCGTAACTACCTCTTCCCGCGCAAGCTCGCTGTTCGCGCTACCAAGGAAGCTAAGCTCGAAATTGAAAACAACCGCGCTGCTGTTGAAGCCCAGTTCCAGAAGGAACTCGCCGCTGCTGGTGACGTGGCTGCCAAGCTTTCTCAGATTTCTGTTAACCTCGAACGCCGCGTTGTTGAAGGCGAACGTCTCTACGGTTCTGTGACCGCAGGCGACATTGCCGAAGCAATCACCAAGGCTGGCGTCAAGGTCTCCCGTGCTCAGATCGACCTTGCTGAACCGATCAAGCAGCTCGGTGTCTATACCGTGGCTGTCAAGGTCTTCAGCGATGTTGAAGCACAGGTCAAGGTTTGGGTGGTCGCTGAGAAGTAATCGCTTCTATAACCACTTGAAATTTGAAGAACCGCTCCCGTTTGGGGGCGGTTTTTCTTAATAATGACCTTATTTGCCTTGAAAATGTTGGATAATACAACATTTTGTCGCAACATAAGTTGAAAACGTAAGCAAAATAATATATTTTTCAGAAGGATAGATTTAAATAGTTTTATTGGGTTTAAAAAAGAGAGTGGTTTATGATTAAAAAAATTGCAATACTAGCTCTTGCCGTATCAGCGGCGTTTTCAAGTGCATTCGCGGCCGATCCGGAATGCAGTGTTACTTTGGGTACATCATCCTGCACCTTTAGGGGTACTCAGTGGACTCCTGAAGTCACGCGTGTCCGTTGTGGGGATGATGATTTTACAGAATTCAAAAGTGTGAAATATGGACAGAATATAAATGCCGGTACGGAAGCCGGCTCCGTCACGATTGAGCTGAAAGATGGTACGGTCATTAACCATAAATTTGAAATTCTGCCTAAAGAAGTTGAACTGAAAATACAAGACTATGAAAAAGAATTAGGTGCGGAAAATCCGGAAATCGAATATACAATAGAAAATGAATCGAGTTTAGAATCTCTTAATGCGGATACTTTGAGTAATTTCAAAAAGACTTTGAAGAGTACTTTGAAAATGGTTGTTGCTGATGGCGTTGAAAAAGTGGGAGATGTATTTGATATTACTTTAGATGAAAGTGTTGATTTAGAAAAACTTTTCCCAAATTATTCGTTCTTTGTTTCGCCAGGCACCCTCACTATCACAAAGACAAAGATTACAGTTACGGCGAAAGATGCTTCCAAAACCTATGGTGGCGCTGAACCAAAATCGTTTGAATATACGATTACTGGCAATATCACGAAAACCGAATACGATAAATTAGGACCTATTTCTTTATCGAGAGCTGAAGGTGAAGATGCGGGTGAATATGAAATTTCTGTTTCAGTAGCCGATGAAACGGAAGATTATATCATCACTGCGGTTCCCGGTAAATTTACCATTACCCCAATTAAAGCTACAGTGGTGGTTGATGATATGACGAAAGTCTATGGTAACGCCACCAAAGAATTTACCTATAAGGTTACGGGTCTTGTGGGTGAAGATAAGTTGAATGATTTGAGTGTAGAATGTGCTAAGTGTGCTTCTAACAATCTTGAAAATGTCGGTGACTATGAAATTGCGGCTATCATAAAAGAAGGTTCCAATCCGAACTATACGATTACGACGACTCCTGGTAAACTTACGGTGACCCCGAAGGCCGCGACGGTGACGGTGAAAGATACCGTAAAGACCTACGGCGATAAAGATCCGACGTTTACCTTCACGACGGATGGTCTTGTAACTGCTACAGAAAGCCTTGAAGGCGCTACCATCACTCGTGCAAAAGGTGATACTGTTGGTACATACAAAATTGACGTAGCCTTTGCCGACGGCTCCAATCCTAACTACAAGTTGACCGTTAAGTCTGGTACGCTGACGATTTCTCCGAAGGCAGTCACTCTAACTGTTGACGATGTTTCGAAGAAGTTTGGCGAAAAAGACCCCGAACTGACATACACGGTCGATGGTCTTGTGACAATTGGTGAAAATGAAGATAAACTAAGTGGTGTCAAGCTCACTCGCGAAGCTGGTGAAAATGCTGGTACATACGCCATCACGGCGACAGTAGATGCCAAGGCCAATCCGAATTACCTTGTGACAGTTGCAAAAGGCGGTTTGCTTACGATTGTCGCAAACAACGACAAGATTGTCGTGACGATTAAGGGCCACACGAGCACGGGCGTCTATAATGGCAAGGAACAGACTGTAAAGGGCTTTGACATTTCGACTGAGAGCAAAGCTTATGATTTGAAGTTTGTTGAATTTACCGGTGATTCTGTTGTCTCAGGGCTCGATGCTGGAACTTACGAAATGGGTCTGAGCGAAAGCAATTTCAAGAACACCTCGGTCAACTATCCGAATGTCGTGTTCGAAGTGACTGATGGTTCTCTGGAAATTACTCCGAAGTCTCTCGTGGTCTCGGCTGTTGCGGATTCCATTACGTATGGCGAAGAACTTCCGACTGAATTCAAGTGGACTGTTGACAGCCTTTTGAATGGTGATGCTCTAGACAATATTCATGTTAGCATTGAAAAGACTGGACTCCTTGATGCGGGTGAATATGTACTTGACTTTGACAAAAAAGAACCGACGACCAAGAATTATGTTGTAAGTAAATATGTCCCGGCTGCCTTTAAAGTCTTGAAGAGAAACGTGACTGTGGCGATTGCCGATACGTCGAAGGTTTATGGAACTCGTGATCCCGCTTTAGATTCACTTGTTACCATAACTGGTCTTCGTGAGGGTGATTCGCTTGAAGGTATTACGGTGGCTCGTGAAAAGGGAGAAGATGTTCGCCTTGATGCAAATGGTCAGATTACTTCGTACAAGATTGCGGCATCCATTGATGAGGATAAACTCAATAAGAACTATCAGGTGAAGGTGAAACAGGGCAACTTTACGATTAAGCCCTATACAGAAAAGATTACGGTTCTCATATTCGGTGATAGAGTCGAGAGAGATTCTACAGGAGATACAATCACTGTTCCCAAGAGCTATGATGTGCGTCTTTGTGGAACACTTTGCAGTGAGGCTCCTTTGGATTCCGGATTTGAGTATTCTGTGAATTTTGTGACTTATCGTGATAGTGTTAAAATATTTAATCCGGATACTAAGGATTCTGTGCTAGATGTAACCACAACCTCGGTTTCTGGCGTGAGAGCTTATCTTTATCCTTTCAATCTTAGTGTAAATCATTTTGTCAATATATCGCCGAATTTCTCTAACGTTGAGTTTAGAATTACTACCGATGGAACGCTTATCATTAAGAAGCCTGTAGAAATCCCGACAAAGATTGTCTCGGTTAAAGGTGCCGACCTGCTTGGTCTATCTTCTGTAGGCCGCCGAATCCAGGTGAGCGGCTCTACGGTGGGCAATCGTTTCGAAGTTCGCAATATGCAGGGCAAGGTCGTTCGTTCGGGCTTCGTGCCTTCGGCTAACTTTGAAATTCCAGTTGCCAATGCCGGCGTTTATCTGGTCCGCGTAGGCTCTGTGGTGCGGAAAGTTCGTATCAAGTAGCGCATACATGAAATTTTGACGAATAAAGCCTCGGATTTATATCCGAGACTTTTTGTTTTGACAACATTTTTTTCTATTTTAATGGCATATGCGCAAGTTTGCTCTTTTACCCTTGTTTTTAGGTTTATCTCTCACTCAGGTCTCTTTTGGTCAGGTGCGAGATCTCTTTGCCGAATTTGAAGAAGAAGCCAAGGCTCCGGCGACTCCGGCTGTACAAACACCTGCTGCTCCTGCAAGTTCTGCGGTTGTCGCTCCAGTGAGCTCTTCTGCCAAGGCTCCGGCAAGTTCTGCCTCGAAAAAATCAAAGAAGTCCAAGTCCTCTAGCAGTGTTGCTGTTTCGAGTTCCTCGATTGTCGTCTTGAGTTCATCTTCGGAGGCGCCTCTTCCTTCTGTGGTTGTTAGCTCTGCGATTGAGAGTTCGTCATCGGTGGCTGCGGTGGAATCTAGCTCGTCTGTCGCGGACTTGATGTCTTCGGCTGTAGTTCTCGATACGGCGGTTCTTGATTCTGCAACTCGCGATTCACTGATGCGCGAGGCTGCGATTGCCGAAGCCGAAAGGGTGCGTGCCCTTGCCGATTCGACAAGACGTGCCGATTCTCTCGCCCAAGCTCAAGCCGCCGGTCTTACGAACGTTAGCAGCAGTTCCGTGGCCGCATCGTCGAATAGCGTAAGTCGTCGCGATCTTTTGGGACCGGTGAAGGTTTCCAAGGTTCACGGCATTGACGAAATGAAGGGCCGCTACAAGAATCCGCGTAAGGCTTTGTTCCTCTCGCTTTTGGTGCCGGGTGCAGGCCAGATGTATGTAGGCGGCTCGACGGCGACGTACGTCCGTGGTGGCGTCTATATAGCCTTGGAAGTCTTTATGTGGAGCGGTTGGGGATATTTCTCCATCTACAAGTATAACGACCAGGTTAAGAAGTACAAACGTTTCGCGAAGGACCATTACTCTATTGGACGTTATGAAGTTGCTATGCGCAATCTTTATAATGCGGGTGGCAAGCTTTACAGCAACGAATTCAACAACCGCTATATGGGAACGCGCAAGTCGTTCTGCGAGGCAATTTACGGGGATGCCGGTAATGCAGGCTGTTACCACGAGAATGCCTTGTATGAAGGCGATTCACGTCATCTGGGATTGTTTGGCGATAAAGATGTAATGCTCGGTGATGAAATGAAAGCTTTCTCCAAGGAGACCAAGCGCGACTTCAACAAGGAATCAGAATTGTTCCAGTTGCTTTCCGAAGACGCTTATGTGCTTGGTTGGGAAGACGCCGAATCGGCTATCGTCAGCGATTTAAACCTTGAAACGCCTAATTCCGAAACGGCTTCGCTTAGCAAGGACGGCTCTGATTACCAGCGCAAGTACCGTTCCATGCGCCGCGACGCAAACGACTACGCTGACATGCAGGCGTGGTTCATCGGCGGCTTGATTCTGAACCATATCGTATCTGCAGTGGATGCCGCTCTTACCGCGAACGCCCACAACAAGGTTCTTTACGAAGAAGATGTTTCTTGGTATGACCGTTTGCATTTTGATAGTGGCGTCTCGTTCAAAGATTCCTTTGGATGGACTGTTCGTGCAAATTGGGGATTCTAATGCGCATCATCCTTGCCGTACTGCTTGCGTCGGTTGCCGCTTTCTCGCAGATTGTGGTAAGTGTCGATAAGAATATCTATAAGAACAACGACAAGAATGTGTTCCTTGCCGTTGGTGCTTCGGCGCTTTTGCCGGGCATGGGTGAACTTTATTTGAACGAAAAGAAACTCGTGAGACCGTTTGTGTGGACGGATCTGGCGTTATGGGTGGCCGCCATCAGTTCGTATGTGGTGGGCGACCGTTATGTAACGTCAGCCCATAACTATGCGGTAAGGCATGCTGGTTTTAACGGGGGTAAGAATATTTCCCTGCTCAATACGGTGGGGTCCTACCGTAGCCGCTCTGGCGTGTATGGACAGAACTCTTCGCCGGACATGAACGAGGATTACAATCAGGCGATGATTCGTTCGGACAAAAAGACGGATGAGGAATTTTCGAACGATATCCAGTGGGATTGGGGCAGTTCCGACAATCCTGAATCGACGAAGCACATGGACGAGTTCAAGAGTCGCATGCGCCATTACCGCGTGAGCCGCATCGTGTTCCAGGTCTCTGTGGGAGCGCTGATTTTGAATCGTGTGGTTTCTATGCTTGATGCTGTGCGTGTCTATCGAGCGACGTCTTCGAAGTCTTTCTCTAGCCGTGTTCAGTTTGAACCGGAGTTTTATGAAGACGGCGGTGCACTTTGGATGAACGTGAAGTTCTGAGCTTGTCATTCCCGCCTTAGTGCGGGAATCTCCTTTTTATGCAACTTTTTAGGCAATTTGTGCATCTAAATTCGCGGAATTGAAATGCTCCGGATTCTTCCACCTTCGGTGTCAGAATGACGGAATAAAACCAAACAACTACCAACATCTTATTTCTAACTGCCTACTTCCTACTTTTAACTGCTTATGAAACACCTTCTTTTAATTGCTCTCTCTTCACTCCTTCTCATCGCTTGCGGCGGTAAAGACGATTCCGCTAAGGGCTCTGCTCCCGGTGGCAATGGGCCTGGCGGTAAAAAGGGTGGTGCCCAGCGCATTCTGAATGTTGAGGGTTACGTGGCTGAGCTCAGTTCGCAGGGGAAGGTTTTCCAGACGATGGCGACGCTTGTCCCTAAGAACAGTGTTTCGCTTTCGGCGGCGACTTCTGGCCGTTTGGTGAGCCTTACGGCGAAAGATGGCGCTATTGTAAAGAAGGGAACTCTCCTTGCTAAAATTGACGATTCCGAACTCCGTGCACAGCTCAAGCAGGCGGAATCGAACAAGATGCTTGCCGAACAGAAGGAACAGCGTGTGCGCGGTCTATATGAAAAGAACGGGGCTACAAAGCAGGACTTGGAAGTGGCCGAAGCTTCGCTCAAGTCTGCACAGGCAAGTGTCGAACTCATTCGTGCTCAGCTAACAAAGACCGAAGTCCGTGCACCGTTTAGCGGTAAACTTGGTTTTGTGGATGTGTCTGTGGGGGCCTGGCTCAACTCGGGTACGCCGATTGCGGAACTCAGCGAAGTCGATCGTCTCAAGGCGAAGTTTGCGCTCCCGCAGCGTTATGCATCCGTCATCAAGGTTGGCGACAAGATTTCTCTCAAGGATTCCGAACGCAACGTCGAAAAGGACGGTGTCGTGTCTGCATTGGACGCCGTGATTTCTGAAAGCAGTCGCACCCGCCGCGTGATGGTGGATGTCGATAATTCGAAGGGCGAACTGATTGCCGGTAGCTTCGTGAGCGTGAATGTGGCCATGCAATCCAGCAATATACAGAGCTTTACCATTCCTTCTGAGGCGATGATTCTCGACAGGGAAGGGGCTTATGTGTTTGTGAGTCAAGGTGGCAAGGCCAAGATTAAGCACGTGACGACGGGACTTCGCACGCCGATGTCTGTGCAAGTGCTTTCGGGCCTTGACGTGGGCGATACGGTTATTGTTTCTGGAATCGTGAGTCTTCGTCCGGGTGCCGATGTGAAGATTAAGGGACTCCGTCACTCTATCAATTACGAGGTGGAGTAATGAGCGTTAGCCAGCTCTCCGTTCGCCGTCCGGTGCTCATGACCGTGATGGCGCTTGTCATTGTTTTGCTCGGACTCTTTGGACTCAGCTCTTTGGGCATTCGCGAATACCCGAACGTGGATTACCCGCTTATCCAGGTGCGCACGTCTTATCCCGGTGCAAACGCTGCCGTGGTCGAAGCGGAAGTCACCGAAATTTTGGAAGCCTCCATCAACAGCGCGTCTGGCATCAAGGCGCTTACTTCGACTAGCCGTGACGGTTTCTCTTACATCAGCATCGAGTTTGAGACGGGCATGGACCTTGAAGCCGCTGCAAACGAAATCCGTGACCGCGTGAGCCGTGTGCGTCGTCGTTTGCCCGATGACGTCGATGAACCGACGGTCTATAAGTCCGACAGCGACAACGACCCGATTTTGATGGTGAGTCTCGTGAGTGACAAACTGGACCCGATGGAAGTTTCTGAGATTGCGAACAACCACGTGAAGGAACGCTTACAGACGATTAACGGCGTTTCGGAAGTGGCTATTTGGGGCGAAAAGCGTCCGGTGGTGCGCTTGTGGATAGATCCTGTGCGTATGCAGGCTCTCGGTGTCTCGGGTGCGCAAATGGCGGCTGCTTTGAAACAGGGCAACCTCGAACTCCCTTCCGGTTCTATTGAAGGAACAGAAACGACTCTTTCGATTCGTACGCTTGGTCGAATTATCGATCCGAAATCGTTTGGCAACATTGCCGTAAAGACGGCTGCCGATGGAAATGTCATTCGTATTTCTGATGTGGCGGATATCCATTACGAACCGAAAGATACGCGTACGGGTTTTAGACGCAACGGCAAAAACTCGATTACGCTTGCGCTCATGGCGCAGCCGGGCAGCAACCACGTTGAAATTGCAAACGAATTCTACAAGCGCGTCGAGGATATCCGACGTGAAATTCCTAAAGACGTCGAATTGCTTTACGGTCGTGATACTTCTATTAATATCCGCGCCTCCATCAAGGAAGTGGTGGAGACCATCTTTATCGCGTTTGTGCTCGTGATTGCGATTATCTTTGCATTCTTGCGTGAAGGTCGCACGACGTTTATCCCGATGGTCGTGGTGCCGGTGTCCGTTATCGGTAGCTTCTTTGTGCTTTACCTCTGCGGGTTCAGTATCAACGTGCTTACGTTGTTGGCGATGGTTCTTGCGATTGGCTTGGTGGTCGATGACGCCATTGTGATTGTGGAAAACATTTACCACAAGATTGAAGGTGGCATGACGCCCAAGCAGGCCGCGATTGCCGGGACGAACGAAATCTTTTTTGCCGTGATTGCGACTTCTGTCGTGCTGATGGCAGTTTTTGTACCTGTGCTTGCGCTTGGCGGTACGACGGGTCTTTTGTTCCGCGAATTTGTGGCGGTGATGATTGGAACGGTGTTCCTTTCGACTTTGTGTGCACTTACGCTTTCGCCGATGCTTTGTTCTAAGTTTTTAAAGCGCCAGAAACAGGGTTGGTTTTTCCGGGTTACGGAACCGTTCTTCGATTGGCTTAATGCTTTCTATTCGCGATTGCTGGGGGCCTTCCTCAGAATGCGCTTGCTGTTGTTCCCGATTGTGGCTGCACTGTTCTTTGCTGCGTATTATTGCTTCAACAACATGAGTAGCGAAATGGCGCCTACCGAAGATGCGAATGCCGTGATGGTGAACATGAGCATGCCTGAAGGCGTGAACCTTGCAAGAACGAAACGCATGGCGGACGAGTTTGCTGACGAGGTGATTTCTATTCTCGACACAAACGAATACACGGAATTCCAGGCCGGTGCGTGGAATGCGGGCAACTCTAGAATGAGACTTTTCTTGAACGACGATAAGAAAGCGCGCCGTCCGCAGAGCGAAATTGCCCGTGCAATCCAGGTGCTCGGAAATGAATATCCGGATTTGCGCGTGATGGTGTTTGAACCGCAGAGCATCAGTACGCAGCGTGGCGGATTGCCTGTGCAGTTCGTGCTGCAAGCCCCGAATATCGAAGTGTTGCGCAACCTAGTGCCGAAATTCGAAGAAGCGGCAAGCAAGAGTCCAGTGTTCAGCGTGGTGAACAGTAACTTGCGCTTTACCAAACCGGAACTCCACATCGAAATTTTGCGCGACAAGGCGAACGAAGAGGGCGTCTCGGTGAATGATATTGCGCAGGCGGTGCAGCTTGCAATTAGCGACCAAACGTATGGCGATTACTATAATGACGGACGCCAGTACGATATCATTGGCGCTGTCGGTTACCAGTACCGCGATACGCCGGAAAATCTTTCGATGCTCACGGTCAAGAACGGCAAGGGCGAATTGGTGAGCTTGGATAACTTTATTACGTACAAGGAACAGTCCGCATCACCGTCGCTTCCTCGATACAACCGCTTTAGCGCTGCGACAATCCAGGCGGGCCTTGTGCCGGGCAAGACGATTGGCGATGGTGTGGAAGAAATGCGCCGCATTGCGAAAAAACTTTTGAAGGATTACCCGAGCGTGAGTACGACTTTGAGCGGTTCTTCCAAGGAATTCGAGGAAAGTTCTTCTGGCTTGTATGTGGTGTTCTTGCTTGCGCTTGCGCTTGTGTTCTTGGTGCTTGCGGGGCAGTTTGAAAGTTTCCGTGCACCGTTCGTGATTTTCTTTACGGTGCCGCTTGCGCTTTCGGGTGCGCTTGTGAGCTTGTTCGTTACGGGGCAGACGCTCAACATCTTTAGCGAAATCGCACTGATTCTGTTGATTGCGCTTGTGACGAAGAACGGTATCTTGATTGTGGAATTTGCAAACCAGATTGCGGAAAATACGGGTTGCGGCAAGCTTGAGGCGGCGAGGCAAGCGGCGGAACGCCGCTTCCGCCCAATCCTCATGACGAGCCTTTCGACGGTATTGGGCGCCGTGCCGCTCATCATGACCGGCACGCCTAGCCGTATTGCGATGGGCATTGCAATTGCTGGTGGCCTTACGTTCGCGACGTTCATGTCGCTATTCATTGTGCCTGCCGCATACAGTTTCTTTGCCGGTAAAGTCGAATGCACCAGCACCGACGCTAGCAAAATGGCGTAAGCAGTTAGCAGTAGGCTGTAGACAGTAGGCAGGAATAGTTAGGCGGCTTTGCCGCGATTATAAAAACTTCCTACTTCCTACCGACTACTTCCTACTAATCATCACTTCACCAGCTGGAATACTTTCTCGTCTTCACGGCTCATGCCGTAACGGGTGCGGAGAATTTCTTCTTTGTAGAGGGAATCCGTCTTCAATTTTTGGATGAGCTCGTTGCGCGTTTCGATAACCTTGTTCAGCGAATCGATCTGTTCTTGGTAGAGTTCTATTTCTTTTGCAATTCTACGTTGCTCTGGAATGCTGTTCTTACCGAACAACAACTGGAACACCAGGAATGCGAATGCAATCAAGGTGGCTATTCCAATAAGAAAACGTATGCGCAACTAGCTATGCTCCGTTGAAATAGAATTGGAAGTTGTCCTTTGACGTAACTAGACCAGATATTTCTAGCTCCGTCAATATAGCTAAAAGTTCCGGAGCTTTAAACTCCAAATCTTGCTGAAGTTCCGAAAAAGTTTTGCGGAAACCGTTAAAACGCTTGAAAACTTTTTGGGCTCCATCGGAGAGTGATATTCCGCACAATGTGAGCTGCTCGACGCTTGCTCCGTCGAGGACGGGGAGCCCCGCTGCCGAGCGCAGGCTTTCGGGGACGAATACGGGCTTTGCTCGTCCGCTGTCGAGTAGCGCGTTTGTTCCGCTGTAGATTTCGCAGTCAAAGTTCCCGGGGCAGGCGAGGAGTTGTTTGCCTTCTTCGATGCAGAATTGCGCTGTGAGAAGGGCTCCACCTTTTTGGCGACTTTGCACCACGAGTGTCGATTGGCTGAGCCCACTGATGATGCGGTTCCTGGCAATGAAATTCCCCTTGTACGCGGGCGTATTGCCTTCGTATTCGCTTAGAAGGGCGCCTCCAGCGTCGAGAATCCGCTCGGCAAGTACAGCGCGTTCGCCATCGATTTTGCAGCCTAGACCTTGCGCTAGAACCGCTAGGGTCGGAATGCCTACATCGAGCGCTGCGCGGTGGCAGTAGCTGTCGATGCCTTGCGCAAGTCCCGAAATGATGACCGCGTTTGTTCCTATGAGCGATGATGCTAGTCTCCGGCAGAGTTCTTCGGCGGATGCAGATGGACGGCGCGTACCGACCATTGCGATACCGATTTTATCGGCAGAGGGGAGTGTCCCTTTGCAAAAAAGTTGCTTGGGACGGTACTTGGATTGGTTTAATTTTAGGGGATAATTTTCGGGGGCGAGTTCGCGATAGGATTCGTTATAATTTTTCGTTTCCATAAATGTCTGTGTATGATTTAAATAGCTGGCCCGGATATTTTGTTGGCTGTGGTATTTTGTGAGAATAAAATGAACGGATATAAGAAACGATAAAATTAACGATTTAATAAATGGTATAACTAATATACTGAATTTGTTGTACAAAAACAAGTGGGGACAATTACTTTCTATCTTTTATCGCATGAAATACACGTTTAATGACCTTGTTGATATTATGGCGCGTCTGCGCTCGGAGAACGGCTGCCCGTGGGACCGCAAGCAGGACACGCATTCGCTGTTGCCGTATTTGGTCGAGGAAAGCTGCGAGTTTATCGATGCCGCGCAGGATGGCGACAAGGAGCACATGTGCGAGGAACTCGGCGATGTATTGTTCCAGGTGATTTTCCATTCGCAAGTGTGCAAGGAACAGGGCGATTTTTCCGTTGATGACGTGATTCAGGGACTTTGCGAAAAAATGGTGCGCAGGCATCCGCATGTGTTTGGCGATGCACAAGTTGATAACGCCAATGAGGTTAGCCGCCGTTGGGAGCGCATCAAGGCACAAGAGAAGAACAACTTAAAGCACGCGGGCGAGTCCATTATGGACAAAGTGAGCAAGAGCATGCCAACGCTTGCCCGCTCGCAGGATATTATCCGCAGGGTCGCGAAAGTCGGTTTTGACTGGGGCGAGGCGGGGCCTGTCTTTGACAAGGTGCAAGAGGAATTTGCGGAGTTCAGGAGTGAAATGGAAAAGGTCACTCCCGAAAATGCGAACGTTGACCGCCTTGAAGATGAATTTGGCGACATCATGTTCAGCTTGGTGAATGTGGCACGCCATTGCGGTTTTAACGCCAACATTGCTCTGCAACGCGCTAATAACAAGTTCGAAAAGCGTTTCCGTGAGGTAGAACGCCTCGTCAAGGAACAGGGCTTGGATATCAAGGATGTGGGCCTGGAGGGCCTGCAAAAGCTTTGGAAACAAGCAAAATTGAGTTCTGAGTTTTGAGTTACTAGTTACTAGAAACTGCGCCCCAGGCGCACCTATTCCACATTGGAATGTTCTTTTTGGGAATTTTAACTTTAAAAAATTTTGTTCGCACTGGCAATTTGTGCGCTATATTATTCTTGTGATACCAGTAAATTCTGGTTCTGAGACGGGAAGCCGAATCGAATCGTGGAGTAGAACTTACTAGTGTTACGAACTTTCAAGGACTCCGCGGCCTACTGTTCGCGGGGCCCTTTCTTTAAGAATAAACCTGTGTGTGTGCTTTGTGTCGTGAATAAAAAAGGTCTGCAACTTGCGTTGCAGACCTTTTAAACTTTCGAGAAGTTTGGGCTTAAAACTAAGCTCTAGCCTTGGCCTTGTCGCCGTACTTCTTGATGAGTTCTTCCTGGATGTTCTTCGGAACCGGGAGGTACTTGCAGAATTCCATCGTGAATTCTGCCTTACCCTGAGTCATGGAGCGGAGGTCCGTAGCGTAACCGAACATTTCGGAAAGCGGGACTTCAGCGTCAATCGTCGTCATGCCCTGTTCTT
>JAFWRL010000129.1 GCA_017520105.1 Fibrobacter sp. | reverse complement strand
GGAGCTTTTCGCCACCGGCAAATTCGTCAGCGAGGCGCAACACGTCAACGACCGCCACAATGTTGTCCAAATGGCAGGCGAGAGGGCGACCGTCACGGGCTTGGAGCTGGCTACCCGCAAAACTGATGGTCTGTGCTATAGGAATCGGTTCGCAGATGCCGCTCGCTTCGATGAGGATGTAATCGAACTTGCCCATTTCCAAAAGTTCGGCAATTTGTTCGATCAAGTCGGTCTTGAGAGAGCAGCAAATGCAGCCGTTCGAAAGCGGGACAACCTTGCCCGAGTCTTCCTTCGTGATGTTTCCGCCCTTTTCGATTAAAGTCTGGTCAATGTTCACTTCGCCAATGTCGTTCACAATGACGGCGACGTGATAACCTTGTTGGTTGTTGAGAACGTAATTGAGGAGAGTTGTTTTGCCGGCTCCCAGGTAACCGGTCAGGAGCGTTATAGGTACTGATTTCATGCGCGTAAATTTACTAAAAAATGGTATTTTAGGCAAACTCACGTTGCTCGAATATTCCAAAATGTTTCAAAAATAATACAATAAAGTTTGATTTATGTTAAAAAATATGTTATATATTGTTTTGTAGAATACAAACGAGGGCTGAGGGCCAAGTTTGATTCTGAAAAATAAACTGGTTTGAGAGTCATCCCATGTTGAAGGGGGAAGATTGTAGCTTTGCTGTGCTAGATCTTGATTTCAAAAAACAGTTTCAGGCGTTCCGGCGGTGGAACGCCTGTTTCTTTATATGGAATTGTCTTGTTTCAAAGACTAGAGATTAAGCGAAAGCTGGTCTTCTTTTGTGGCGGGTGCTTGGGCATCCGCTGTTTTTTCTGCCGAACCATCGGTTGGTGAGCCCGTTGAACCATCGGTTGGTGAGCTTGTCGAACCATCATCGGCGTTTGCGTCCGCATTCGCAATTTGCGCCACAAGCCATGCTTCGTCGTGCACGGGAATCCAGAGCTCGTTAGCCTTGGTGAGCTTGGAGCCCGCCGCTTCGCCTGCCAAAACCCAGCTCGTCTTTTTGCTCACGGAACCGGAGACCTTGCCGCCGTTCTCTTCGATGAGTTTGCGGGCTTCGTCGCGGTCCATGTTCGGGAGCGTTCCCGTGATGACAGCGGTTTGCCCTTGGAACAGCGTCTTGACAATTCCCTTGAATTCCGTCGGAAGTCCGAGTGATACGAGTTCGTCGATTTCGTTCGTATAAAGCGGCGTGTGGAAAAATTCATAGACGGATTTGCCGATGCGTTCGCCGACATCGGTCACGTTTTGCAGTTCTTCGACAGTCGCCGTGCGGATTTTTTCGAGCGTGCGGAAGTGTTTTGCGATGTTTCGTGCGCTGGTGCGACCGACAAAACGGATGCCGAGACCATGCAGCAGGTTTTCAAGGCTCTTTTGCTTGGACGCTTGAATGGCATCATAGACGTTCTTCGCGCTCTTCTTCGCCATGCGTTCCTGCGATTCCAGGTCTTCGAGCGTAAGGCGGTAAAGGTCGGGGATTCGCTTGATTTTGCCTGTTGCAAGGAGACTTGCAATGAGGGCGGGGCCCAGGTTTTCGATGTTCATCGCTTCGCGGCTCACGAAATGTTCGAACAGACATTGCACTTGCGCTTGGCAATGCATGTTTTCGCAGCGGAGGATGACTTCGCCGTCGATGTGCGTCAAGGGCTCGCCGCACACAGGGCATTTTTCGGGAGCGATGACGGGGGAGGCTCCGGCGGGGCGCAACTCGCGTTTGACATCCGTGATTTTCGGGATGATCTCGCCGCCCTTCTCTACGCCGACGGTGTCGCCGTAGTGCAGGTCAAGTCTTGCCACTTCGTCGAAGTTGTGAAGGGTGGCGCGCTTGACGGTCGTGCCGGCG
>JAFWRL010000128.1 GCA_017520105.1 Fibrobacter sp. | reverse complement strand
GCGTGGGATTTTGGCGGTCTGTACATAAAAAATTGCAAGGTTTTCAATCATATTTTAGAAAACCTTGCAATATTTTCACAGGGTAGAAATCAGTTTTTCCCAATAGTTATGCGGGCTGGGCGGGATTTTAAGGGACGACTAGTTATAGCTGTTGATTAAGCGCTAAAACTTGAATTTTGTCGTGCCCGCTGCCGAGCGGGCGATTTTTTATGGTTGATGTATCATGAAAAATTGTCGAAAATTTGCAAAATTTTGCAAAAATACATAAAATTTATAAATTTTACGGAAAAAGTATCATGAAATGCTACACTTTTGAAAAAAAGAGTATATTTATAGATATGAAATCGATTACGGAGTATCAGGATTATCGCTGCTACATGCAGGATTATTATGATGAACGGAAACGCGTATCATCGTTTTCTTGGCGTGAGTTTGCTCGCATTGCTGGATTTACTTCGCCAACGTACCTGAAACTTGTATGCGAAAAAAAAACGCGCCTTTCATCTGTCGGGGCAGAAAAAGTCGGTGCCGCGATGCGCTTGGTGGGGTATGAACTTGATTACTTTAAGTTGATGGTAGAATGCTGCCATGCCAAAACGGAAGATGACCGTAAAATCGCTTTTGAGGCGATGCTGAAACTGGCTAAAGATAATAGTGTTAAGGTTGTTGACGGCGATGCGTACAAGTTTTTTGAAACTTGGATTCATCCGGTGGTGAGAGAACTTGCGGCGGTAATGCCGGGTGCGACTCCGGGTGAAATAGCGAGGCGTTGCTGCTTGGATGTCTCGGCGGTGGATGTTCGCAAGTCGCTCGATTTTATGGTGAATGCGGGATTGTTGAAGAAAAATGGAGATGCCTATGAACAAGTCGATAAGCATTTGACGGGTTCTCCTGAAATCATGTCTGTTGCGATGCGCTCCATGCACCATGAAATGATTCGCTTTGCGGATGAAGCTCTTGAAAAATTTTCTGCGACGGAGCGTAATTACTCTGGGCTTACCATGGGGATTTCGGACGAGGATTACGAGCAAATTGTGCAAGAAATTGATGCATGCCGCAAGCGGATTGCTCAAATCGCTTTGAAAGGCCGTGGTGCCGGTCGTGTCTATAGGTTGAATTTACAGTTGTTCCCGCTGACGTGGGAGGAGGAAAAAAAACATGCTTAAGAAACTTCTTGACATATCGGCGTGCGTTTCTGCTTGTACGTTTGCGCTTGGTATTGTGGCGTGCTCGGATGACAATACGGCGGGAGTCGTGGAAGACGGCAATCCGATTGCCCATGGTGAAAGTAGTTCGTCTGCAGTGGGTGGCTCATCTGCTGTTGAAAGCAGTTCGTCTGTCGTGAACAGTTCTTCTGCAGCCCAGTCCTCTAGTAGCGTAGAGTCTGTTCCGAAGTTTGATTTGTGGAACGGCGAGGTTGACTACAAGATAAATACCAATAACGAAAATACGGGGTATTGGTTCAGTTATGGCGATGATGCGGAAGGGGGCCAGTCAACCATCAGCTGGCCTGTGTCGATGGGCAATGAATATTCTGATAATACATTGGATCCTGTTTTTGAATATTGCAAAGGCGTGTGCGGTACAGTTGAGTTGCGTGGCTCGGAGACGATGCCTTGGGCGGGTATTGGCATCATGCTTGCCGAAGAGGATTCTACCGCGGATGTTTCCGCGTGGGGTGGCATCTGTGTAACGTATGCTTCTGAGTATCCGGTGAATGTCTATCTCAATGTGGATGTCGGTGGCATAGATACGATTAGCAATGTGTCTCCGTTTATGACTTATCCGATGATAACACTCCCGAAAACGGTGACAAATGCACCGACGCTTAAGAAGATGCTTGAACCTGATGCCGCCATTACGCGTTGCGCCAAGTGGAGCGATTTTAAGGTGTCTGCCTGGGCAGAATACAATGCGGCTAAATTGAGCAAGGTCTATTCTGGCGAAGAGGCTGCCAAAAAAATCAAGGCGATTAACTTTGTATTTATGGGTAATTCCGATGGCTCGGGAAAATTCAATATTGTAGGTGTCAGTACTTACGACGAGAATCTTCCGCAGTGGCGTGATGGCGGTGTGAATGAACAGGATGTCGGCTTGATCACTGATGATAGCGATTCATTGACTTGCTTGTGGAAGGGTTTGAATGGGTCTGGCATTGTAAATACGGGTTATAACGACCGGGATGAATTTGTCGGGATGCTGTATGATTTCGATGCTTCTCCCGAGGGGGCGTATTCTAAAATAGAATTCCCCGCGTATAGGGAAATGGAGTATGAACCCTATATGTATGAGCCGATTATCGTTGAATGTAAAGGCTTTTGCGGAACGATGGAATTTACTTTGGAAAAAGCGGATTATGCCGCGTCTGCTGTAGCCTTCAATATTGCTGAAGATACATTGACTTCTTGTGAAGGTAATACTTGCTATGGAACGCCTAAATTTGCCGATATCAAGGACTGGGGAGGCATTTGCATCACTTACTATTCCGAAAAGGATGCTTACTTAAATGTTGTTGTAAAAGATGTCCCGTACGAAAATTCTCCGAAAGCCTCTCTCCCTGCATCGGGAGGGCTTATCGAAAAGTGTGTTGCCTGGGATGATTTTCAATCGAGTGTCCCGAATCTGGGAACGGCAGTGAGTACGGTGCAGTTTATTGTAAAGAGTTCAGAAAACGGCGGCAGAAACCAGTTTAATATAGCGGGTATCGGCAAATATTCTACTAAAGGGGCTTGCTCCATCCCCAAAACCGTTTATTAAATTTATAAATGAAGGAGGTAGGGTGTTATGTTTAGGAGAATCTTGAGGCTTGCCACAAGCGTGGCGATGCTTTGTCTAGTCGCCTGTTCCGATGACAATCCGTTGGGTGGTTCTGTGTCGCCGGAGTCTAGCGGGACTCCGGTGGTGTCCGGCGAAAGCAGTTCGTCTGTTGCGGGAACGAGTAGCGACGATGTTGGCGGGAGTGCCGCGAATGTCGCGTCGAGCAGCGAAAATGTCACGATGTCATCGAGTAGCGTGACTGCAAATTCCTCAAGTAGTGCAAAAGCTCCGAAAAATACGGCCGCTTGTTTGTGGAATGCCAGCAAGGGCGACTATTTGGTGAATACAGGATTTGATCCTGATAGCTTACATTATGCTGGGTTTTGGTATAATTTTAGCGATGATCCTGATGGCGGTGTTACTGAAATTCACATGCCGAATGTGACAGAAGCTTATGATGGGGATGAATATGAAGGTATGGTGGCTCTTTTAGAATTCTGTGGAAGTTATTGCGCTGAATTTATTTTTAGAAAAGGAACCTCTGCTGAAATTTTTGGGGGAATGGGATTCAATGTTGCGGGCATTGAGGAGCCCAAAGTCTCGTACGTCCTAAGGGATGGTGACATCAGCGATTGGGGTGGCATCTGTGTGACGTACGCTGCGGATGGGGATGTGCTCTTGAGGCTTTATACAGACGACGATACCTTTTATCAGGCTGAATTTGGTAAATCAACTGAATTTGTAGAAAAATGCGTTACATGGGATGCTTTGAATGCAGCCGAGGCTTCGAAACATGCGTCTAGCATTCGTTTCGTTATGCCGGGGGCCGATAGTACAAAGGGACACCTTTCTATTGCCGCTATTGGTAAATACGATGCGAATGGAGCGTGCGAGGTCGATGGCTATGCCTATGTTTTGCCAAAGGGTAGTGGTGACGAAGGGTTTATCGTATTGCGCAGTTCCAGTTCTGGGCAAAGTGCTTCGTCGAGTAGCAGTCCCCGCGGAGATTGCACTGAGCCGAAAGAAGTTAGCGAAATGTGGAATGGATTTGCACTTCCTCTAACGTACGTGGAAACAGGACTAGATAATGGTACCGAAACTTCTGGATATTGGTTCAGCTTTGGAGATGAAGAATCTGGTAACGGAAAAGTGGTTTATCCGTCAACGTCCGGGATTGATTATACTACGACCGATCAAGTTTTTGATTACTGTATGGGCGTTTGCGGTTCGCTTGAATTTTCAAAGGAAGGTTATTTGGGCGTAGGTTTTCATGTCGCGGGCGTAGTTGATCCTATGGATGATAATTCGCTAGTGGCTAAGGCTAATATCTCAAGTTGGGGCGGCTTGTGTGTAACGTATGCTTCGGAATCTGACTTGGAAGTTGTTTTGACTTATGCTCAAACTAGTGGATTTGGAGATTTTTCAAGAATGCCTAAGACAACATTGCCGAAGTCCATTGAGTTAAAGACGGTATGTCTCGATTGGAAAAATTATTTTATGTCGGGGTTTAGTGAAGTCAGCACGACATTTATGACATCGATTCTCTTTGCAGTACAGGGCGAAGCGAATACTAAGAGCCGAATTAATATAAGAGGGCTTGGCAAGTATTCCGAAAAAACGAATTTCTGTTCGCCGGGCGAAGATGTGTTCGTATCAGGAAAGCTGGGATTGGTTATCAAATAATATGAAACCCGTCGCACTCGCGGCGGGTTTTCACTGGACATTTGTCTTACTTTGTCACCCCGCACATTGTTGCGGGGTCGCCTTTTTGCCTTTGACTACGGCAGTTCGCCGCCAATCAATTCCATCTGCTTCTTGTAGATTTCCTTGCAGGCGTTTTCGCCGAGGTCGAGGAGCGTATTGAGCATGGCGCGGTCGAAGCTTGCGTGTTCGCCGGTGCCTTGCACTTCGATAAAGTTCTTCGCGTCTTGCATCACGACGTTCATATCGACGTCGGCAGCGGAATCTTCCACATAGCAGAGGTCGCAAAGCGGATTGCCATCGACGACGCCCACGGAGATGGCGGTGATGCCGTGTTTGAGAATCTGCTGCGTGATGCCGAGGCGTTCCTTGATTTTCTTGAGAGCGATGGCGAGAGCGACAAAGCCTCCGATGATGCTAGCGGTACGGGTGCCGCCGTCAGCTTCGATGACGTCGCAATCGACCACGATGGCGTTCTCGCCGAGGGCTGCAAGGTCGGCTGCGCCGCGCAGCGAACGGCCCACCAAGCGCTGGATTTCTTGCGTGCGACCGCTGGCGCCTTTGCGTTCGCGTTCTACGCGCTTGCCCGTGCTCTGCGGGAGCAAACTGTATTCAGCCGTAATCCAGCCCGTGTCGCGACCGGCGAGCCAGTCCGGAACTTTCGGGAGGAGCGTTGCGTTGCAGATGACGCGGGTGCGTCCCATTTCGATGAGGACGGAACCATCGGCGCTCGAAATAAAGCCGGTGGTCATCTTGAGGTTGCGATATTCTTCAGGTTTTCTGTCTGTACGTTCGTATGCCATATATTCTCCTTGCTGTCACCCCGACTTGTCATCCTCGACCGTCAGGGAGGGGATCCATTATTTCTTGTATTCGCGTTTATTTCGAGGTTGCCTTTCTCTATGCTTAGTAGCTCAGTTTTTCCGTTTTTCCTTCACGGAAGCTTCCGAGGCGGTAGATAAAGTCCGTGTATTGCTGCAGCTCCTTGAGTGCTTCCACAACGTTCGGATCCTTCGGGCTCCCTTCGAACGACAGGTGGAAAATGTATTCCCACGGGCGGTCGGGATGCGGACGGCTTTCGATACGGGTGAGGTTCAAGTTGCGCTTGGCAAAGCAACCTAGTGCTTCGTACAAGGCTCCGGACTTGCCCGAATCGCTCAGCATGAACAGAAGTGTCGTCTTGATGGCGGGACCGTCGTTCGATTTCGTGAATTCAGGCAGTTCAACGGCCGTCTTTTGGATGGCGTAAAAACGTGTGAAGTTTACGCCCGGCAGGTTTTCGAGGCCTTGCTTCAAAATTTCGAGACCGTAGAACTTAGCCGCGTAAGCGCTCGCGATGGCACCCACATGCTTGTCTCCGCGTTTCGCAACTTCTTCGGCGCTTCCGGCGGTGTCGTAAAATGCGGTGCTCTTGATGTTCGGATGTTGTCCGAAAAAGCGGCTGCATTGCGCAAGACCTTGCGGGTGACTCAATACTTCATGAAGGTCTTCGAGTTTGGTGCCCGGCAAAGCGCAGAGCGTATGTTCGATTTGCAACTTGACTTCGGCCACAATCGGATGGCGCCACTTGTAAAGCAAGTCGTAGTTGTCGTAAATGGAACCCGCTGTTGAATTTTCGATAGGGATGGCTCCACCGTCAACGGCACCCGTTTCGATACCCTGGAAAATTTGTTCGAACGTGTCCATGGGCACGACTTCGATATCGTTTCCGAAGAGGTGGTATGCCGCACTTTCGCTGTAGGCCCCGCGACGGCCCTGGAATGCAATCTTTTTCATGAGAAGAAAGATAGTAATTACTTAAACCGTCTTGCGCCTTTGTATTTCGACGCCCAGTATTTGTCGTCCATAGGGGTGATGATTACGCCGCTGCTTGTGCTGGCATGGATGAACCGGTTCCCTTTCAAATAAATTCCGACGTGACTGATTTTCCAGAAGTTACCGAAAAAGACGAGATCTCCTTCCTGAAGCTTTGAGCGCCTGATGGAATAGCCACGTCCGTCGTCAAACATGTGTTGGGAACTGTGGTCTAATGAAATCCCGTAA
The DNA here is from genome assembly GCA_017520105.1 of Fibrobacter sp. Next base: position 20,591 of record JAFWRL010000128.1, on the reverse strand, counting down.
AAACCTTTATAGACTTGCATCACGTAGCCGGAACAGTCTGTCTTTTTTTTGCTGGCGGCTCCATACACATACTTGGCTCCGAGCCATTCCCTGGCGTACTTTTCAAGATTTGTCGGCCTTGCGGTTGTTTTCTTTTTGGTTGAGGAATCTTTCTTTTCGGCTTTCTTCGCGGAGTTTTTTATGGCCGTGCTGTCTGTAGCTTTGGCGTTCTGCTTTTGAGTTTGTTCGCTAGTGCTATTTTGTTCTTTGTTTCCGGTTGAGTCGAGCGATGCCAATACGTTTGGTTGTGATTGGCCTGCCTGCACTGTAGAATTTTGCGCACTCGTGTCTTTCGCGTCGAGGGTGCTCGCGGTGTCTGTTATACTAGAACCGGCTGCAAGTTTTTCTTCCAGCACCAGTTCTTCTTGCGGATTGATTGTGGTGGTGTCGATTTCGGCAGGAGCTTGCTTTGGAACCCTGTAACGCTTGTATGAACCGCTTTTTCTATCGTATCCAGGGCGCACGGGAAAAGCGCAGTTCGAGAGTATCAAACTGCACGCAATTGCAATTCCCATAATGGTGCGACTTTTAAAAGCCATCAATTCAAATTTACATAATTATGGCTTTCGAGAAAATTTTTTATTCCAAAAAACCGTGCGGGGTAAAGCCGAGGCCTTTAACGAGTTCGAAGTCCTTGCAGCTGTTGACACCGGCGGTGGTGAGCATGTCGTCGGTGATGGCTGCGTTGGCGCCGCTCTTGAAGGCGCGTTTGCCGTCGTCGCCCAGAACGCCGCGGCCGCCCGCGAGGCGGATGAATGCCTTCGGGTTGATAAATCGGTAAATGGCCACGATGCGGCAGAATTCGTCGTTCGTGAGCTTCGGAAGATTCTCGTAGGGCGTGCCCGGGATGGCGTTCAGTACGTTCACCGGCGTGGACTTGACGCCGAGTTTGCGGAGATCGAGGCACATGTCGATTCGGTCTTCCATGGTTTCGCCGAGGCCCATGATGCCGCCGCTGCAGATTTCAAGGCCAGCGGCAAGCGCGTTCTGGAGCGCACCGATTTTGTCGTCGTAGGTGTGCGTGGTGCACACGTCCGGAAAGTGCCTGCGGTAGGTTTCCAGGTTGTTGTGGAAGCGGGTGAGGCCCGCCTCCTTGAGCTTGTCGAACTGCTCGCGGTTCAAGAGTCCTGCCGAAAGGCATACGGAAAGTTTGGTTTCTTTCTTGAGGCGTCGAATGGCTTCGCTAATTTGTTCTACGTCGCGGTTCGAGAGCGTGCGTCCCGAGGTGACTATGGAGTAGCGCGGGATGCCTGCGGCTTCTTTCTTCTTCGCGTCTTCGACGATTTCGTCGGCGCTGAGGAGCTTGTATTCGGGGGCACCGGTGTGGTAGTAGCTGCTCTGGGCGCAGTACTTGCAGTTCTCGGAGCAGCGGCCGCTGCGGGCGTTCACGATCGAGCAGAAGTCAAAATCGTCACCGTGGAACTTTTCGCGGATTTCATTTGCTGCCTTGCAAAGCTCGTCGAGATCTTCGCTGAGCAGGTGAATCGCCTCTTCGCGATTGATTTCGTAACCGCCTAAAACTTTTTCCTTGAGTTCTTGAATGAAAGACATTTGCAACTCCTTTTTCGTGCGCAAATATAGAAAAAGGGGGAGCTACATTGGATACTATGCTGTCTTTATTGAATTGCGAATTGTAACGAATGTTTTACGCAAAATTGTTAGACCAAAATCTTCAAAAAAGCGTGTTAATATAAAAGGTAGAGGACTTTCTTCTACTCGCTTTACGGGGCGTCCCCCGAAAAAAAAGCAATGGAGACAAACAATGACTACAGATGAGGAAATCCTATTTGAACGGGAAACTGGACAAGAATCGGAAACGGACAACATCGAAAGCATTCGCAAGAAGTTCGAGGAACAGATGTACCTCGACCCAACCTATGACCCTGCATTCAAGGCGTTGTTCGATAGCGAGGAGGCGCTGAAAGATTTCCTCGATGGAGTTTTGGGCTTGGAAGGCGAAGGCAAAATCAAGACGCTCCGTTTTAATTTTGACAAGGCGCTGGTTTTCCGCGTACCGCACGAAAAGAAGGTTGTCTTTGACATTTTCGCAACGACAGGTAACAATCGCTTTTTCAACATCGAGATGCAGAGACTCGAAAATAACTTCTTTATCGACAGGACAATTCTTTACAAAGCATTCCATATCATCAAAGGACGCAAGGATATGGAACTTTCGAAAGAGTTCAAGGCTCTTTCCGAAAAGGAGAAGAAATACCGTCGCTACGAACTCCCCGAGTGCATTTCGGTCTGGATTTGTAATTTTGACCTGCCTCACGCGGACGGTGAAGTACGCGATGAATGGGGAATTTACAGTATTCACGCCCTGAAAACGATGGCGGAGCAGAACAAAGCAGCCGTTCCGGTTTCGGAAAAAAATAAGTATATTTTTTTCAGCGTGCCCAACTTTAAAAAGTCAATCGAAGAAGTCAACAGCTCTATTGACAAATGGCTCTATCTGCTGAATCACGCAAAAGACGGAAAGAAACTTCCAAACTTTGGCAGTGACATCATACAGGACGCCATCGAACGCATTAAGGTTGAAAACGCATCTGATGAACTTTTAGCGGCACAGGAGGCAAACATGACGACAAAGGAAGATTACGAAAGCTGGGCAATCGGACTTGTCATCAACGCCAGTGAAAAAGCCATGGCAAAGGGCCGAGCTGAAGGTTTCGCGAAAGGTCATGATGAAGGTCTCACAAAAGGTCTCGCAGAAGGCCGCAAAGAAGGTCATGCTGAAGGCCTTGTTGAAGGTCGTGCTGAAGGTGTTGCAGATGAACGTTCTGCCGTGGCTCTTGATATGCTTGCTGATAACGAACCTATCGAAAAAATCGTTAAATATTCGCATCTTCCAGAAAGTAAAGTACTTGAATTGCAGAAACTGAACAGAGCTAGATAAGATGTACTTAGTTTATGACGAAATCTAGCGCTTGTAAATTTTACTTGCTTCTTCGAATTGCTCTTTGAACCAGAGGCGCAAATCTCTCGGTTCGAGAATTTCTGCTTCGCCTAGAAGTTGCGGGAAATACACCTTCGCCAGCTTTTCGGAACATTCAAAGATGTAGGAACCAGTGTCTTTCACTTCGGAGCATTCCGTACCGTCTTTTGCAAGGACTTTCGGGCGGTTAGTGGTGAGCCTGTTGTAGCGTTCGACCCCCTTTTCTGTCAGATGTGTCAGCTACCCATTTTTAGGACTGGTTTAAAATATACACACAAGGAATTTTGCTTTCAATACTAAAAAATGGAGTTCCGAAAACCGGAACTCCAAAATTTTGATTTCTATGATTGCCGAGCTTACTTGCTAAACGGAGTCATCACCTGCCAGAGCACGGCCTTGTGTGCATGCAGGCGGTTCTCTGCTTCTTCGTAGCTCATGTTCACGTCGAGGTTGTCCATCACGGAGTCCGTGATTTCTTCGCCGCGGTGAGCCGGCAAGCAGTGGCTGACCTTCACGTGTGCCGGAGCGAACTTCAAGAGTTCGTCGTTAATCTGGAAAGGCAAGAAGTGGCTCTGCTTCGTAGCTTTTTCGCCTTCCTGACCCATAGAAACCCAGACGTCGCTGTAGAGAATGTCTGCGTCCTTGACGGCTTCCTTCGGGTCGTTGAACACGCGGTACTGGCAGCCGTGCTTCTTGAGGCCGGCGGCGGCTTCTTCGACGAATTTCGCGGGCTGCTCGAATCCCTTCGGACAGGCGAGCGTGAAGTTCATGCCGACTTTGGAGCAGAGTGCAAGGAATGAGTTCGCGACGTTGTTGCCGTCACCGATGAAGGCGACCGTCTTCGGCTTGCTGCCGTTCTTGAATCCGCCGAGGTTTTCGTTAATCATCTGGGCGAATGCGATAGCTTGGCACGGGTGGCAATCGTCCGTCAATGCGTTCACGACCGGGATGGTGCCGTATTCGGCAAGTTCTTCGACGAGTTGCTGCTTGAAGCAACGAACGACGATGGCGTTCACCCAGCGGCTGAGGCAGCGGGCGACGTCCTTGACGCTTTCGCGCTTGCCAAGACCGATAGAATCCGGGGCGAGGAGCACGGCGTGTCCACCGAGCTGGTTCATGCCCACCTGGAATGTCGTAATAGTTCGCAGCGACGGTTTTTCGAAGAACATGGCGATGTTCTGGCCGTGAAGACGGTCAGATACCTTGCCGGCGTGAACTTCGGCCTTGAGACGCGAGGCAATCTCTATGGTTTCGAGCACTTTTTCTTCGCTCCAGTCGGTCAAGCGGAGGAAGTGTTTGTTGCGATCTATCATTTCTATTCCTTTGGGCGAGCCCTATTTACCAAATGATTGAAAAATCTAATGTTTTCTTCGAAAAATGTGCTTTTCCAGGTGTTTTTCCTGGTCTTTTTTCAAGAAAAAAACGAAAAAACGGAGCTTTTACACTCCGTCTTACAGGAAATCACAAGAAAATGCTAACGGATATTAGCGAAGTTTCTTTTTGTGACGGTCACGACGACGGCGTTTCTTACGCTTGTGGGTCGCAATCTTCCTGCGCTTTCTTTTCTTTCCGCAAGGCATATTGTATCTCCGTTAAAGGTTAAACAAAAAAATACGCCACCAAATAGAGAAAAAAAATGCTCCTTTGTCAAGGGGTGGGCCTTAAGTTTTAACACTAAACTTAAGGCTTTAAAAAGCTTTGAAAATGTAATAATGTACGTCATGCGGGCGGGGCCCCAGCTCGGAGTTGACGCCTACGGCGTCAGCGGCTTCACTCGGTCATGTGCGCCTGCAAGCAGTCGCTCGCGACTCTCGTTTTGCACGCTACTGCGAAGAAGTGTCTTTGGACGACGTTTTTATAAGACTAAAATTAGTTGATAGTCTCGCTATTAACGATATTTATTTTCTCTAGTCTCTTGTCTCACCGACGAGTTCCATGGCTTGACGGATGAGGGCGACGGCTCCGCCGTAATCTTTAGCGCGGGGGCTTTCGTTGCTGAGCATGGCGCGGTACTTGCGGGCTCCGGGGAGTCCGGTAAACAGGCCGTAGAGGTGTTTCACGAGAATGGTGGCGGGGCAGCCCTCGGAGGTCTGTTTTTCGACGTAGGGAAGGTAGGCTTCGAGGAGTGTCTTGCGGGTGGCGGGGCGGGCTTTCCCGGCGATAACGTCGGAGGGGTTGTCGCTTGTCGGGCGTTTGTCCCCAAAGATGCGTTCATCGGCATCACGCAGGAACCACGGGTTCTCGTAGGCTTCTCGGCCGACCATGACGCCGTCGAGGTCCTGCAGTTGTTCCTCGATTTGGTCGAGCGTCTTGATGCCGCCGTTGATGCTGATGTTCAAGTCCGGCATTTCGGTCTTGAGGCGGTGGACGAACTCGTAGTGGAGGGGTGGCACTTCGCGGTTTTCCTTGGGGCTGAGTCCCTTGAGCCAGGCCTTGCGTGCGTGAACGATAAAGATTTTACAGCCGGCATCGCGCACGGTCTGGATAAAGTCCGTGAAGAATTCCCAGCTGTCGAGGTCATCGACGCCGATGCGGCATTTGATGGATACCGGGATCGAGACGGCTTCTTGCATGGCTTTGAAGCAGTCGGCTACGACCTGTTTTTCTTTCATGAGGCATGCGCCGAAATTCCCGTTTTGCACGCGGTCGGATGGGCATCCGCAGTTCAGGTTCACTTCGCTGAATCCGGCTTTTTCCACAAGTTTTGATGCGGCGGCAAGGCTTGCCGGGTTGCTTCCGCCCAGCTGCAATACGGCTGGGTGCTCTATCGGCTCGTGACCGAGGAACATGTCGGTATCGTCGCAGTGCAAAAGCCCGGTGGCGACGACCATCTCGCTGTACAGCAAAACGTGCTTGGAAAGCAGACGCAAAAAATAGCGTTCGTGGCGGTCCGTGCAGTCGAGCATCGGAGCGATGGATAGTCTTCGGTTAAAGTCAATGTTCATGGACGTAAAAATAGAATTTTACGCTGGAGAGCTTTCTACCGCGTGGTCGCCATCCCAAATGATGACTCTATTTCTTCCGTTCTCTTTTCCTGTATAAAGCGCCTTGTCGGCAAGCTGTATGCAGCGTTCGGCGCCAAGCTTGCTGTCGTACTGGGCTACGCCAAGTGTAATTGTTACCTTGATTTCCTGGTCGCCAAAGAATATGGTCTGGTTCTGGATTTGCTTGCGGAAGCGTTCGGCGACGAGGGCTGCGTCCTTCTGTTCCGTTTCGGGGAGGAGCGTCAAGAATTCTTCGCCGCCATAACGGGCGAGAACGTCGTACTTGCGGAGAAGTCCGCGGATGGTACTCGCGACAGACTTGAGCACGGCATCGCCTGCGGCGTGCCCGTAGGTGTCATTGACGTCCTTGAAGTGGTCGATGTCTATGAATATCATGCTGAACGCACGCTTTAAGCGGTTGGCTCGTTCCACTTCTCGCTCGATGGTCTTGTGCATGTCGCGGCGGTTCGGCAACTGTGTCAGTTCGTCTGTTCTCGAGATAATGTCCAGTTTCCTGTTCGCTTGTTCTAGCTCGTAAGTGCGCTCCTTGACTTCTACTTCGAGCAAGTCCCTGTGCTTGTTCAATTCCTGGATTTGACGCTTGATGGTGGCGTGCATCTGGTTGAAAACTTTGGCGAGTCGGCCGATTTCGTCCTGGCTGCTCTTGGCCTTGAATTCTTCGATGTCGAGGTTCCCTTCCGTAATTTGCGAGATGTGGTCGATCAATTTGTTCAATGGCTTGCATACAATCAGGATTTGCCAGAGGGACACGAGCAAAATGGCGATGATGGAGCAGTAGAGGATGATTCGACCGATGTGCTTGACCGAAGCGACCATCTCGTCGATTTCGCTTTTGGGCTGGAGGGCGATGAGACCAAGGTCGTAACTAGGGTTGAACGTCTTGTTGATGAGGTAGGTCGAACTGTCTCCAAGAGTCAAGAAGCGGATGTTGTTGCCGTGGTCCTGCTTGATGTTCATGTCGTCGAGCCCGAGTTCGGACAGCTTGTGGACTCCGTTAAGCCAGGTTCTCATGTCGGGGTGGTAAAGGATTTCTCCCTGGCCGTTGCAGGCGATGAGGATTCCGTTTTGGCCGACCTTGTATTCGGAAAAATATTTCCAGAGTCGCCGGATGGAAAAGTTCGATATCAGGCGTCCGTCGCCGTGGGCGCGGTCCGAGACGACAACGCCGAAGGCTCGCTTGGGGGTCCCGTCGGTGTCGCGGTACCAAGGCGATATCGTGGGGCGGTGCGGTGAAATCCTGTCGAATTCGATGGGGTAGGTTATCTTGGCGGAACCCAGCATGGAATTGTTGCAGATAAGGTTATAGTTCCTGTCGTATAGCGAAATGGATTCACCTGAAATAAACAACGACGAAATGTTGTAGCTCTTGAGATAGCCTGCTGCCGTGAACTGGTCCATGCTTTGGATTTCGGAGGTCTTGGCGAGTAGCGTAAGGCGGCTTGCGAACTGCTCCATTTCGTTATTGACCGTGTTCGCGAGTTGCAAGAGTTGGGTCTCGTTGGTGTCATGACTTAGCTGCAGCGTTGTCTTCATCTGCTTTTGCGTAAAGAAGTAGGTCCCCACCGTTACGATGACAAGCATCGAAATAATCAAAAGCAAAAGGCTCTTGATGATGATGCTGTTCGTGAGACTGGAGAGTTTCTGGCTGCTCATGGTACGTTACGCTTGAATCAAATTTCGGGTTAATATTTCTGTTACTACTTCTTTTTGCGTGCTACGGCAAATACAAATCCTACAAGTACCGCGAGGAAGAATAGCCAAGACGAACGGCTGGAACCGGAATCCTCTTTTTTGACTTGCTTTGGCTGCTCTGTGATTTGGTTAGATTCTTTTTTGGGTTCCTTGATGTTCAGGGCCTTGTGCCAAATTTCACGGAATTCGGCAAACGTCAAGTCGCCTGTAGTCCTTTGGTTCAGGCGCTTGTTAATGTCGTTCGAGTAATTCGTGAGTATCTCGTAGATTTTTTCTTCGGAGTAGAGTGCCGGAATTTCGAGATGGTCCCAGATGGCACTGAACATCGAGACGAGAATTTGTTCGATGTCACCCCATTCGGGAATGGCCGTGTATGTTTTCCCTGCATCGAGCATGGTTACAATTGTCTTGTAATCTTCGTCCTTGGACCAGTTGGCGAGTACCTTCTTGGAGGCGGGGAGCATACCAATCTGCTTGGTGTAGGCGTCCAGGTTTTCATCGTTTGTGAGGTATAGCAAAAGGTCGAGCGCTTCGCGCCTGTTGTTGCTAGCCGGAATGGCGAGGTTGCTTCCGCCGATAAAGCAGACGGAGCCCTGCGTCCCTGTCGGGATGGGGAGCGCCATAACGCTGTCGTTACCGATTCTCGTGTTGATGAGGCCGCCTTTTGTCCCTTCGAAACGGGTCTGCATGATGACCTCGGACGTGTTCACGATAAAGCCGAGTTCGCCTGCGTTAAAGTGCTGCACGATTTGGGCCGTGTTCATCTGCAATGCGTCTGTACTGACGAGTGTATCCAGCACGAAACTCAAGTATTTGGCGATGCCGTAGATTGTTTTCGGGGAAAGAATGCCTGCTTTCCATTTGCCGTCGCTATCCTTGGTGATGAAATCACCGCCGTTGCTCCAGACCCAGGGCGCAAAGTTGTGCGGAATGTTCCAGTCGCTTTTGCCCGGGAACGCAAACGCACGAACTTTGGTGCCGTCTTCAAGCGTTTCGTGGCTGTCGTTCACCTTGCGGATGGCGTTGACAAAGCCGTCGAACGTTGCCACATCTTCGGGCTTGATTTCGTTTTTCTTTAGGATGCGCTTGTTGGCCAAAATCGGGCGGATGTCGATAAACCACGGGACAGAATAGATGGTCGTATCGGCATCGATGCGGGTCGTGTTCCAGCTGACCGGAACAAACCTGCTGGAGTCAATCGAGGCGAGCCACGGGTTCAATGCCTTTATTTCGCCGCGGGATGCAAAATACGGAATCCAGGTGGTGCCGAGTTGCAGTACGTCCGGTGCATCTGTGCCGGAGGCGAGCGCTGTCGTGATGCGGTTCCAGGCTTCGCCCCAGTCCAAAACGACGACTTTCGTCTTGAGGCCTGTTTTCTTGCTGAAAAGGTTTAGTCTCTGTTCGAGCTTTTCTTGAGGAGAAGCGCCATTTGGCATAATCCAGACGGTTAGCTCTTTTTTGGTTGCTTGTTTTGCGGGAACCTTTGCTGCGAAAACGGATGAAACTGCGATGGCTGCTGCGATGCAAACAATTTGAGTTAGCCTTTTCATGGAATTCTCTCCTTTTCCAAACCGACAAATTATATTTAATATATACGTTTTTTGTAGATTTAGCGGAAAGATAAAAGATTTTTAAAAGAAAAGATATGATGAAAATCTCAGGGGGTGGAGAAAAATGCTGGCTGTTTGCGGGATTGTCCGTCGAAAGGGGAAAATTTTGGTGTGCAAAAGGCCTTCTTCGGGTGCGTATCCCGGTTTTTGGGAACTCCCGACGGAAAATCTGGAAGAAAACGAGACCTTTGAAGACGCCTTGGAACGGCTATTCTTTGAACGGTTGACGGTAAATGTTAAACGGATGCAGGGTATCGGGGCAGTCTCGACCGAGAATATTCGTTTTTTGGGCTATGAAGTGGAACTTTGGAAAGATTTTTTCCATGTTTATGGATACGAGGATTTTCGTTGGATGAAACCTGGGAGATTGGGTAAAATGCGAATTTTCGAGCCACATGTGATGCTTCTCACGGGGGCTACCGGAACTTTGTAAATTTATGGGTTACGAACCGCAAAATTCTAGCAAAGAACAGCAATGTTTCTTATATTTTTTCTGTCAAAGACCAAAAAAGACACTTAAATATAAGGAGTTTATAACTATGAAGAAAGGTATCATCGCTCTTCTCTGCGCTGGTGCAATCGCACTTACCGGCTGCCACGGTAGTTACGGCCTTACCAAGAAGCTTCTCCGCTGGAACGGCACTTTGGGCAACAAGTGGCTCAACTCTTGCGTCCACTTCCTCTTGTGGGTGGTTCCGGTCTATGAAGTGAGTATCGGCCTTGTGGACTTCCTCGTCCTCAACACCGTTGAATTCTGGACGGGTTCCAATCCGCTCGCTGCAGACGATTCCTACTACCAGAAGGACGAAAAGGGTAACTCCGTCGCCGCCGTGAAGAACGAAGACGGTTCTCTCTCCGTGCAATACACAACCTCCAAGGGTGAAACCACGAATCTCACTCTCCAGCGTGACGAAAATGTCGTCCGTGCTCTCGACGCCGAAGGCAACCTCGTTGCCCAGTACGAAATCGACAAGTAATCGAAAATAAATTTTGTTTTTAGAACGCTCTCTGGATATCCGGAGAGCTTTTTTTTTAATTAGGAGTTAGGTGCTTGGAGTTACTAGTTCTGAGTTACTAGTTACTAGGGGAAAGTCGGAGTTCGGAACGAATGCTGATGCCCCCTGACCACTGCTTACTAGCCACTAACCACTGCCTACTTCCTACTTTTCCACATCTTTCGTCTCAAATTTTATATATACTTACTACCATGTTAGGTCGGGTTGTTTTTTACCGTGTGTTTGGTCGTTTGGAGATTTTATTCGCGATGCTTGTCGCGGCTGTTTTTTGTGCATGCAACGGAAATGACATGAGTCGCGGTGACGAAGCGCTCCGCATTGGCGATTACGACCGTGCTATTGCAAATTTTTCGAAAGTCCTGGATGACGAACCTGCGAACCGGGATGCCCGCTACGGCCTTGCGATTGCCTATTATGCTATCGCTGAGGACAAGGAACGCTTGAAAGAAAATACGCTTGCCTTGTGGGAACGTACTGCCCGTGAATTCAAAATTTTGACCGCCATTGACAGCAGCGATAAAGTGACGCCCTTGTATTCGACGACACTTTTTTACCTGGCCCGTGCGATGCTTGCCGAAAACGAACATGCCAGGGTCATGCGGCTTTTGGATGAATCAATACAGCTCGATCCATCGAATTACTTTAGTTATAACCTGAAGGCGCTTATTCTTGGCGGCCAAGGTGATGTTGATGGCGCAAAGAAAATCTATGCGTACATCGTGACTCGCGAACCGAAATTTGCGTCGGCCTACGTGAACTTGGGAAACCTCTACTGGAACGCTCATGATTACGAATCGGCGTGGGATATCTGGTCAATGGGGCACGAAGCTTTACCGCAGGATCCGGTGCTTGCCAAGTGGACGCGCGTAGCAGAAGATTCGCTTAAGGCAATGGTTTATTCAGGTAAGCTGTGAACAGGTTAGCTATGAGGAAATCCGGGAAATCGCTCTTGGACTCCGTGACGGGGGGCGCCTTGCTGCATCGTGGCGGCGAAGCTTCCGCTTATCTGTTGAATGTTGGCGGTAAACTGTTTGTGCTGAAGTGGTACAACGACGGTTTCTCGTTTGACGAAAATGTTGTTGAAAATGTATATAAAGTACATGAGCCCGGCTTGTACCGTATTGAAGAATGGGGGTGCCGTGATGGGGCCCCTTACCTGATTTATGAATTTGTCGAAGGTGTTGTTTCGGATAAATTGGGACAAATTCCGGTGGCGGTTGCACTTTTTGCTTTACGCCAGGTGACAAGTACACTTGCATCATTGCTCAAGCAGGGCGTTTCGCATGGGGACTTGAACCCCGCCAACGTGATATTTTCGGTTGAAAGATTGAATGCTGAACGCGCGAAAGTTGCAAAAACAGCTGCAAAAGCGGCGGGTGGCTTGCAGACGGTTGTCATCGACTGCGGAATTGTTGGCCCTGGGGCGCTTGCGTATGCAGCTCCGGAGCGATTCCAGGGAAAAAAGGCAGACGAAAAAAGTGACTTGTTCAGCCTCGGGCTTTTGCTTTACCGTTGGATTGCGGGCGAAGACTTGGTCCAGGCTGATGGATACGAACATTTTGCCGAGCAAATGGCGAACGTGCAGAATGTGAACGTGACGGAAAAACTTTATGCAACGGGCGCGTTCAATACCCCTGAAGGGGCGGTGCTACTTTCGGCCCTCGAACCGTTGTGGGCGGGGTTACTCCGTTCGGACTCTGCTGAACGTGTCGAAGATTTTGACGAATTGGATGAACTTTTGGAAATTGCGATTGGCAAGGCGGGGCATGGTGAAATAGCGCTTTCGTCTTCCGTGGCGCAGTTCGCCGAGTCCTATTTGGAAAGCCCAGAAAATAATTCAAATGTGGCACGAAAAGTTCCAAACGTCCTTGAAAAAGACTTCCCCTTTATGGTCCGTAAGAAAAAAAACGGGCTAAAATGGGCCGTTTTGGGCATTTTGATTCTTATATTAGTTTTAATAGTGCTGTTGCTTTCGAGTGGAACAATGAGTTTCGGTATCGACGCAACGGGAGACCGGCTGTTAAAGCGGTCGAGGAACATAGAGCCGTCTGTGGAAAGCGAGAACGTCCCGGATTTGAAGGTCGATAGCTTGCTTTTGGAACTCCCTATGCCCTCTGCCGAATAACCGCGAATTGCTTAAAGGGCTTTGTTATGAAATCAGAATCTATGCTCGCAACGGAAAAGATGCTTGATGTGGTCAAGACTCTTTTAGACGAGGAGCAGCCTGAGGCTCTTTTCCCGAAAATTTTGGAAGTCGCCAAGGATGTACTGCATGCGGATGCTGCCGTTTTGGATATTGGTGGCGAAAATCCGCTCCATTTTTCGAACCCTGAAAAAGTTTCTATTTCCATCTCGGCTATCAAGCTTGCTAAAAACGAAAAACGCGCTGTCGTGTGGAATCAGCTTGATGACGAATCGGCGGACTTGTCCAAGTCGATTGTGCAGAACCAGCTCACGAGCATCATGGTGTCGCCGTTCCGCACGCCGGATTCCGAGGCCGGGTATCTTTACTTGCAGCGTGCGGCCCGCAAGGAACCGTTTACCGAAGAAGATAGCGCATTGTTTGATTCGTTTGTTGCCGTCTGCGAAAAGTTCGCTTTTGCCGCTTATGACCGCCTACGCGACAAGGAATCGCTGGATACGTTGAAAAATGTTGTCCGCAAAGACGGCATTGTCTATTCGTCCAAGGCCATGGTCGATGTGATTACGATGGCGGATAAACTTTCGCCGCTTCCGCTCCCGGTGATTATCCGTGGCGAGACGGGGACTGGCAAGGAAGTGATGGCGCGTTACATCCACAAGCATAGCCCCCGCGCCGAAAAGCCGTTTATTGCGGTGAACTGCGGCGCGATTCCCGAACACTTGATGGAATCGCTGATGTTCGGGCATGCGAAGGGCTCGTTTACGGGTGCGATTGAAAACAAGAAAGGATTTTTTGAAGAAGCCGATGGCGGTACGATTTTCCTTGACGAAATCGGCGAACTCCCGCTCAATATGCAGGTGAAACTTTTGCGCGTGCTGCAGGAAAAGCACATCACCCGTGTGGGCGACAACCGCGAAATTCCGGTGAACGTGCGCGTTATCAGTGCTACTCATGTCGATTTGGAAGATGCTGTTCGCGAAAAGCGTTTCCGCGAAGATTTGTACTTCCGCATTCAGGTGTTGCCGCTGGAACTCCCGCCGCTTCGGGATCGTGGTCAGGACGTGGTGCTGTTGGCGGAAAATTTTATACAACGTTATGGTGCAGAATACGGACGCGGTAAATTCCACTTGAGCCGCAATGCCGAAAAAGCGCTGCTCGGCTACCATTGGCCGGGTAATGTGCGCGAACTCGAAAATCGCATCCAGAAAGGTCTGGTTCAGGCGGTACATGGCGTGATTCAGCCTAAGGATTTGGGGCTGGACGATGTGCAGGTTCAAGCGAAGGCTTCGCCGCGCACGCTCAAGGAAGCCCGCGAAGCAGTCGAACGTGAAGTGATTTCCCATGCGCTCAAGGATGCCAACGCGAACCTCACATTGGCGGCGACCATCCTTGGTATTGACCGCAAGGTGCTGCGCGAAATTATGGAACGTTTGAACTTGAAGAAAGAAGATTTTAGGGTATAGGAGTTTTTAGCAAAATGTTGAAACTCAATGTAAGGAGTGTGGTCATGAAAAAAATCGTAATGGCATCTGCGGTGATGGCTGCAACCGCAATGGCAGGCGATATGGAATCTCGTCCAGAAGCGAGCGTTCCGACGCCAGTCGAAGCCCGTGAGGCTTTGAGCAACGTTCCGAAGTTCTCGGAAAAAGAAAACGTGGATTGGCAGAAACTGCGTGAAGAACGCCGTGCCGCCCGCGAACAGATTCTCAAGGACTTGAGAAACAAGACTGCTCTCGAAAAGAACGAGATGCGCGAAGCGTCCGTGAAGTCTTCTGCCTTGGAAATGCCCGTTCCGCCTATCGAAAAGAAAATCGATAAGCCAAAGGATGAACTTGTCCGTGAACAGAAAATGGACGAGAACGAACAAATAAAAGGTCCTCATGGGTTCCCTCCGTTTGGAGCTCCTATGGTACCGATGGGCCGTCCCGATGGCAAAAACGTTAAAGAACCGGTACATCCGTTCAATCCGTATGAACACGTGAAAAAAACGAAGGTTCGACCTGTTAAGCCGTTTGGCTGGAAATAAGGGAGATTTCCCGAGAAAGTAATGTTACGTTTGTTCTGTTTGATGTTGGTGATGCTTGCGACTGCGCTCTTTGCCGAGACGCAGGAGGAAGCATATTATCGTGCCATGAAGGCCGAAGAGGCGGGCGATATTCCTGCTGCACTCAAGGCGTTCGAAGATGCTGCCGCACTGCCGGGCGAATATACTGAAGAAATTCAAGAGATTATCCGCGAATACAAGGCGGCTTTAGGCGATACGGACGGTGATTCCGCGGGTTTGGGCAAAGCTGAATCGTCGTGGGAGTTCCATGTGGCGGGCGAACTTGGACTCTATGGACTGCACTACAAAGAGACCGGCATGGACGAAGGGGAAAAAGGCGGGGACCTTTTCTTGAACGTGAACCCATATGTCGATTACGAGGTCGGGGCGTGGGCGCATACGTTTGCCGCATCTGTACAGGCCGATTACTTTTTGAATAACGATAACATGCCGTTGCTCGATACGAATGACTGGAATCTGGTCCTTGGATTGGAATACACGCTTATGGGGCGTGGAATACTCCTGGATGTGGGTTACGATTTCAATATCGAGGGCGAGGAACTTTCGTCCGATTTTTTGCTTTGGTTTGAAAAGGATTGGTACCGATTCGAGAAACAGCGCATAGGCACAGTGGCGTGGGCGTTTTACCGAACATCGGGACCGATGTCGTTTGCGTTTTACGCATCGTGGCACAGGACTGCTGCCGAGGGCTTGAACGGGACGGTTTATCTAGGTGCGAAATTCGAGGCTGACTCTGCCTTTGATTATGTGGCGCTTGATCAGTCGATAAATGCGTATAACCAAGCTTATGATGAATACCTCCAGTCGAAGGATGCTTATGAGTTGTCTTATGGGGCGACACCCCTGCTGGATGAGCCCTCGATAGAAAGTCTTGTTTTCCGCCAGACTTTAGGATCTTGGCTTGGACCGGTTTTCCGTCCCAGAATTTCATACAAGTTTAAGAACCGCATCGCGGTTGAAGCGAATGTGAGTTTGTTCTATGGCTTTGCCGTCGGTGGCCCCGATGGAGAATACAAGAAAATTAAAAAGTTCGATGGCTCGTGCGGGTTAACGGTCTCGTGGCAATATTGGAAGATGAATTTTTATCTTGGACTGGACCGCAAGTATAAGCGCTATGAATTGCCCCAATATTACCAAGAGAAATACACCGAAAGCTATACGCGTACCCAGTTGAAACTCGGTGCCAAGTGGGATATTTAGAGGTCATGAGGTGTGAGGTCGCTGCTTCGCAGCTTTGAGGGATGAGATTCTTGTATCGGTGCTAAACAAAAGAGGCAAGCGTTTGCTTGCCTCTTTTGCGTGGAGATAGTGGGAGTCGAACCCATGACCTACAGATTGCGAACCTGTCGCTCTACCAACTGAGCTATATCCCCATAGCTAGATAGCGGGGTGAATATAGCTAAACTGCACCGTTTTGGCAAGGGATGGGCTCTTTTTTACCCACGTATTCCGGTCTTGTCTTGAAAATGTCATTTTGTGACATAACTTAAACCTATATTACCATTGAAAACCTCAAAAAAGGAGGCCGACAATGGCTAACGAAACCTTCTACGTCAAAATTGAAACGCCTAAGGGCACAGGCATTTATTCCTTTACCCGTAGCGAGACGGGAATTCTCGATTATGCGGGCGAATCGAACCCCGAGGCCGATGAACTTGCCCAGATGCAGTGTGTCGAGGGGAGCGCCTACTTTACGCCTTCGTGGTATTCTTACTTGCCTCGTGAATTGCAGGCTGAAATCAGCGTTTATTTGCCAGCCGAAATCGCAAATATGGATGCGGGGCAGTATTCGTTCTTGCTGCATGTGGGGGCGCTCCTGCTTGCGGTCCGTGAATGCGATGGGTTACTTGTTGCTGAACTCTTGCGCCGCCGCTCGACGGTGTTTGCGAACTTCTTGCCGCTGGTGTTGCATATCGTGCGTCCGGTTGCCGCCGAGGCGCTTTTCGTGAACGTCTTTGGCGGTCTGCGCGGTGACTCCGGATTTGAACATGTCTACAAGGCGAACGCGATGATTTCTACCGGCGAGACGGATGTGTCGTCGATTCTCTTTGCTGCTGCCCGTGACGCGCTCAAGCCAGAACCGCAAAAGGAATCCTTTGAAGAAATGTTTGTCCGCTATTTTGCGGAAAAACGCCATTTTGATTTCACCATCGGAATTGTTGGGGCGACAAACCATCCATGGGTTTCTTCGCTTGAAAAGGTCGATGATGCGATTGACGGTGCGGTGGTGGCTCACTTTGCCGACGATATTTCCAAGATCGGTCAAAAGCGTTATGAACTCTATGCTTCGCTTGCATCCAAAGTGCAGGCGGAACCCTACAATCCTCATGACCATAACGCTATTAGCGTTTCTATCGAAGATCCCGGAAAGGTATTCAAGGGAATTCGCTCCAAGAGCAAGGCCGGGTATCTGCGGGCGACTGCGGCGGCGATTCTCCGTCAGGCGCGTCCGAACTTGTTCGCTTACGGTTCGTCGCTTTGGAGGTTGGGTGCAAATCCCGATTACTTCGAGAATGCGATTGTCTTGCGTTTGAAGTTCTAGCGCCTTGCAAAATCAGAATCTTGCTGCGCAAGGGCGCTAGGCTGGTTGAATCTATTTGTCCTTGACGCAGCGGATTCCGTAGCGGAAACGGCTGTCTTTTTGAATGTTTCTTTTATAAATATTCCTATAAATGCTATTAACATTGTTTGTCGAATGAATGTAGTAGTAACCAGCATTTCCGTCAGGACTCTCGGCACCGATGCATGCGACCGATTCGTCTCGGACATTTACTAAATCGTAGCCGGAGTTGTCGTAATAACAGGTATTGGGAAGAAGGCCAAAACCGTACTTATCGTTGCCTTTTTCGTTTGACGGCCATGCAAATGGGTCTTTCAAATCGTATGCGTAATTTAATGAGTCTTTTGCGCGGACGAAAGCGAGCAGACTGTCCCAATCTGCGGTAGTCGATATGTGCCAGCCTTCGGGGCACAGGGATTCCAAGGTGTCTGCCGAGAACGGATACGTGTAATGCATCCCGTTGATGTCGCAAGAATCACGATGGCAAGAGGCTGTGCTTGATGCATAATCTAGGTTCTCTGCCATCCATGTTGCACCGTTGATTTCTACGGTCTTGTATTCGTGTCCGTCGCGACTATCCGTAAGCGTGCCGTAAGTACCCATGTATCCATATCGGACCTTCTCGTCGCTCACGCAGCGGACGTTAAACTTAGAGCCTTTTTTGTCGTACGCTTTAGAAACAAACGCAGAATCTGTATAATTAACTTTATAGGCGGACAAGGTATATACGGTAGTATCACTGGCCTTCGTACTTGACCACAGGTAGGTGGCTGCATCACCAAAATCATCCCTGTCATTCCACATATACCCCATCATTATAAGCGAGAATCCTGATTTGTTGTTTCCCTTGTAGGTAGTGTTCTCCTCGGACACCAAATAACGGGCATGCTTATAAGGAGCTCCTATATACACCAACGTATCAAAATCTTCTTTCGTGGGGAGGCGCCACCCCGCAGGGCACGCCGTCTTGGCTTCTTCGTATAGATAGAACCGTCCATAGCGATTGCAGTAGAAATCATCTTTGGAATGGTTATAACAAATGCTACTGTCCGTTACATAGTTGAGGTTTTCTGCCATCCATTGAGTGTGCCCGATATTTATTGTCTTGTATGTCCTGTTGTCACGGGTATCGGTAAATGTCCCGTATTCAAGGCTGGGATTCATAAAACTTAAGGTGTCGTCTATCAAGCGCCCCTTTACGCAAAGCAATCCTGAGGTGTTCGAGGTGTCGTCTTCGAATTTGGCGATGTTCGAACCTTTCGCAAGTACGACTCGACCTACAATTTCTCCTTTTTTTGTGCCTCCGACCAGAAATCTGGCGTCTGTGCCGTCTGTGGGTTTGATGCCGAGACCGATGGCATCAAAGGCGTAGTCGTCTCCCCATCCTTCTTGTGCTTTGAGCATATAACCTGCGTAACATTCTCCGCCGACAGCGCTAAAAATTGAATACCATTCACTTTTGCTAGGTATGTGCCATTCGAAAGGGCATGCCTTCTTGCCCTTTTCTTCGAAATATATAACGCTGCTTCCAAGCTTTATGCTTCCATCTTCGTTCACATAGTCGTTACAGGTGTTTACACCGTTTTTGTTGCAGGTACGACTGCTGACGTTGGAGTTAGGTTCCGCTTTACTGCAAAATTTTCGGTCGTCACCACGAACGCCAAACGTATTCATGGGGTCGTTTAAGGTAGGCGGTTGATCGTCCTTAATGCATCTTAACGATGCAGGCGAATTGTCATCAAGGGAGGTTGTCCCAACTTCTGGGTTGTCAAAGTATATACCCCATATGCCTGATATCCCTCCATTAAGACGATGGGCCAGTTCTGTTGTGATAAAAAGTTGTGCAGAAGTTCGATTTTTTGGAATTCTGACGGAAAAACCGTAATCGTCGGTCCCCTTGGGGTATTCATTGTCTTTTGAATATAGGATTGTCGCTAAACCATACCAAGAAGGAATTATTGGGCGCCCTCCGTATAAAGTATCAAATAAAAGTTCCCAATCGCGCCTTTGGGGAATTCTCCAACCATCTGGGCAAATTCCTTGAAATGGAAATGCACATTCATCTTGGACTCCGCACAAAGAATGTGTTGAATCAACAACTTCTGCCCAAGTGTAGATTCTTCCATACTTGCTGCAATCCTTGTCGTCGTCTTCGTGGCAACCCAGGCTTGATGCGGGTGCGTAGTTTAAGTTTTGGGCCATCCAGGTTTGCTTTTCAATTGTGATGGTCTTGTATTCGTGACCATCTCGCTTGTCAACGAATGATCCCTTCTTGACTTTGGAAGGATCGTAAACCAGTGTATATGAAGATGACGAAAAGCTGGATGTGGAGCTGCTCGATAGAGAATCTTTTTTTGAACTTGAGCTGTTTTTGGATTTGCTGGGGCTAGAATCCTCTACCTTCGAGGATGAGGAATCGTCATCGGTATCGGCAGATGCTGATGAATCATCGCCGCAGGCAACTGTGATAAACAGGAATGCTAGTACAAAGAAATAGAGAATTTTATGTTGTCTCATGTAATCTCCAATACATAGGCAATAAAATCGGTTACGTTTTTCTAACATCCCATCTGATTAAAATAGTAATTTATTGGCAATAAAACCAATATTTTTGGAAACTTTTGAATCAGTGTGCTCAAAATAAAAATGGGATGACTTGCGAGGTCGTCGCATACAGGCGCTCCCTGCTCGGATTAATAAAATTTCTATCCAAATGTTCACTATTTTTTAGACAATTTGGCGGTATTTTCCTATATTTGCGGTCATGACGAAATCTATTGAAATCCGCGATGCTCATGAACACAACCTCCGCCATGTCGATTTGACGATTCCCCGCGACTCGATTGTCGTGGTAACGGGCGTTTCGGGCTCGGGCAAGTCGAGCCTTGCTTTTGATACGGTCTTCCAGGAAGGGCAGCGCCGCTTTGTGGAATCGCTTTCGGCGTACGCGCGCCAGTTTATTGGGCGCATGAAGCACCCGGATGTGGAAAGCGTTCGCGGGATTTCGCCGACGATTTCGATTGACCAAAAGACGGTGAACCGTAATCCGCGCAGTACGGTGGGTACTGTGGTCGAGATTTTGGACCATTACCGTTTGATGTTTGCGCGCCTCGGCGTTCCGCATTGCCCCAAGTGCGGCAAGGTGATTCAGGCGCAGTCGGTGGATCAGATTGTAGATAACCTTTACGCCAGCGATGAGAACAAAAAGATTTTGGTGATGGCGCCGATTGTGCAGGAGCGCAAGGGTGAATACCGCAAGGAACTCGCGGAGCTCAAGGAAAATGGATTTGTCCGCGTGCGTGTCGATGGGACGATTTACAGGCTCGAAGAAGTGCCGCTGTTGGTGCGTTACGAGAAGCACACGATTGAAGTGGTGATTGACCGCTTGACGCTGGAACGCAAGAACATGAGCCGTTTGCGCGAGGCCATTGAAGGTGCGCTCAAGCTCACGGACGGAAAGCTCGTATCGTTCTTGCTGACGGCGCCGGAGGCTGCGGGCGGTTCCGATGCCGTGGGTTCAGCT
>JAFWRL010000127.1 GCA_017520105.1 Fibrobacter sp. | reverse complement strand
GATATTGTTTCAGCGGTTATCGAGTGGGGGTCATACCCGTTCCCATCCCGAACACGGAAGTCAAGCCCCAGATCGCCGATGGTACCTGGTCCTCGGATCCGGGAGAGTAGGTCGCCGCTGGATTCACGGGCCCCTTGAGGTAATACCTCGAGGGGCCCTTTCTTTTTATGCCGCTCGGCTCTATTGCGGAACGGGACTCCGTCTTCGCCTCGCTCTCGCGTCCACGACCGGTCAGTACCGGTCGCTTGCCGCTCACAGCCCTTGCCGAAACACGGCGAGCGGGGCTTTTTCGTTTATTGCGGTATTTCAGTTTGTTCGAAAATAACTTGTTTTAACTCAGCGAGTTATTTTGTTCTTTTGATGACATGATTTAGTCGTTAATTCTCGATTTTATTACAAATTGTACTCTATACACAATTTTTTCTTGAAAAGTTATATTTTTTTTTTATATTTTTGTTTTTTTACAAAAAAAGATATATTTTTAGAATCTGGGTGTGGAATAACTAAAGGTAGAGTGTATGCGGCACCTGTATTTGGCTTTTTGTTGTTTGAGCGCTTTTGCCACGTCGGCTTTTGCCGATTTGACTGTTCACGTGCAGTCACCTTTTGGTGTTGGCGTCGTTCCTCATTTGACACTTAATTCGGCAGCTCCCGATGTATCGGTAGCGTCTGCGACAGCTATGAAGGCTGAAGGCGAGGATTGGTATTCGATTACCTTGAATAAGAATCTTTCGGATTTCAAGGCTACAGATTCCTTTGCGATTAAGGGTTGTCCTACCGGTGCGACTGGCGGTGCTGATTGCGTCGATTTTGGTGGTAGCATCACATACAATGTCAGCGATTTCTTTGAAGGCGACAAGGTTGCATGGATTTATACGGACGCTACTACTGAAACGTTCACGAAATCTTTTGCGGCTCCAGGTTCAAAGATGGTTTGGTTCAAGAGTCCGTGGGGCAATAAAGTTCTTCCGCAGATGATTTTCGAACAAGATACCATCTTGATGCACTTTACAGCAGATGCGGAACAGTGCGGTTGGTTTTATGCTGGCCTTTCTCAAGAAGTGCTGGATAAATATGTTTTGCGTACTGCGTACTTTACGCAATTCACTGCGCCTTGGATTACGGTTCCTGAAGACAAAAAGCAGATTGTCGATTTGGACAATGCGTTGAAAAAGGCTGCCGTTTATGTTGATGGTACCGTGGCTACGCCTACTGTCAGTAATAAAATTGGAACACCTGGCCAGTGCTTTGATAAGAACCGCACATTGCATGTCTATAATCCGTGGCGCAACAATAGCGTTTATCGCGATAGCACGATTTATCTGACTATTGATGGTGTTTGGCGCGATACCACGAAGGGACTTGCATTTGACAAGGGCTACAATCATTGGCTTTCAGTAACATTCCCTGATTCGCTTGTGTCATCTGCGGCGTGGAACTCTGCCGATGCGAAGGTGCAGATTACTCGTAGTTTTAAGGAAAATATACAGATAAACTATTTTAGCGAAAAGAATCGTCCGGTAGCAAGTACACTTTTTCCGTCTGGTGTTTATGAGGCTTGGCTCTTTACAAGTTCCAAAATGGAAGAATTAGATCTTTCCTTTGCTCAGCTGGAACGCAAAGTTGTTCGTTTGTTGAGCCCATGGAAGAACACTCCGACTTCGTTTGTTGTTGATGCAAATAATGAAGTTGTGAAGATGTCCACTTTCTCGAAGGATACATGCGGCTGGTTCGAAGGAACGTATTATAAGCATGCCGCGGATTGGAAGATTTATTTCAAGCAGAGCTTCGGACTTGAAAAATATGCCATGGAAGGTGTTGTCAGAGAAGGGAACGATGTGGAAATACTCATCGATTTGGATTCTTTGATGAGCAAGCACGATACGGTTTATGTTTATCCATCTGACAAGAATAAGAATTACAGCCGTCCGGAAGCTTCTGCCGTGTATCCTGCGGGGCGGCTCGGCGAATGTCCATCCATGAAGATTTCTGCGATGCTTCTGGACTGGGCTGGCGAAGCTTTCCACGACAGTATCGACGTGGACTTTGGTGATGTCTATAACGGTAACAGATATACGAGAGTTGGTCGTGATAGTAGCTGCAGCGCTGGAGCTGTAACGGGGATGGTCCAGTCAACGCTTGTCAATGGGCGTCCTGCTCGCGTGGATTCCACGAAATATCCTTGGAACAAGTGCGCTGCTGCCCACGAAATCGAAAAGTGGTTTGTTCCGCAGGTGGTGGCTAGGGATGCTGCCGGTACGGAATACACAAACTCCAAGTGCTTGGATATTGATCTCAAGCTTGATGAGGAAGGTTTTTGGTATGCGGACTACTCGAATGAATCGGGCGACTGCAACGATCCTGTAAGTCCGGGATTTTTCCCGCTGGACGACTTTGAATATCTTGATGCCGCAAAGACTATCAAGAATCCGAAATTCGACTGGAATGTTACCGCTTGGACTAGGGCTAAAGGCCTTGATACCTGCAAGCACAACTATAGTTATGCAATGTCTGTTTCTGCAAGCTTCAAGTACGTAAAGGGCCAATACTTTGAGTTCCGTGGTGACGATGACGTGTGGGTCTATATCAATAACAGACTTGTCGTGGATATCGGCGGTGTCCATGAAAGAGTGGAAGGCGCTGTTGACCTTGATACGATTGGTCAAAATGATCCAACTCTCGCCTTGAAGGAAGGTCGTGAATATCCGTTCCATATTTTCTATGCGGAACGTAATGCATCGGAATCGAACTTCAAGATGCGTACCTCCATCAACTTGCAGAAACTGAATACCTACATCCCGCTTATCGACGATTCCAATAAGAAGCTTATAACGGGAGTCCTTAAGCTTAAGATGGATGCTGAGGCTATCAGCTGTGATCCGAATGTGAAGCCTCAGGTAGATACTACGGATGCTCCGTCTATATTCTATCTCGATGGTGGAAACCTTACTGAGGCTAAGGAATTGAATGTGGGCCTCAATATGGGCGGTATCCTTATCAACGAGGACAAGTCCAGCTTTGAAATCAATATTGATGAAATTGTCAAGCAGCGTTCGCTGACCCCTGGTACGTATGTGTTGCTTTACTACTTGGAAAGCGACATGGGCTTGAACGATGCGTACGAGTTTACGGTTCCCGATTACCCGACACCGGAAATCGCATTTGTTGACGTGTTCAATCCGTCGTCTGACGGCAAGTTGAAAACATTTGACCCGACGAACAAGACGCTCCGTGGCGAGAAGATTGTCGTTGGCCAGAACGATACGTTGATGACGCATGTGCGCTATCCGGAAATGGCGTATCTTGAAATCGTAGTCACGTACATGGGTGAAGTTTGTACGGACTGCTTTGTCCAACTGGACTTGAATCCTAGCAGCCCGTATCTGAAGTTCTATAATGAAATGGAACAGCAAATCAACACCATTGAAACGGACGAGACTGGACGTGCTCGGTTCTATGTGGTCGGTGAAGCAGCCTTGAAGGGCGCATCCTTTGGCGTTGTCGGCATTAGCGGTGTCAAGAATACGCTCAAGTGGGGTAACATCAACTTCAAGGATCCAGAAGTGCCTTTGGCCAAGACCGGAAGCATTTACGACCGCAATGGCGACGGCGTCCCGGACAGCATTTATGTGCCGTTTGAATTCAATGCGTTTATCGGGCACGACCTGGATGCTGTTGCATGGAGCTTTGCGAGCAAGGATTGGCATGAGTTCAATTCTCTCGAAGATATTTCGAAATTGACTGTTAACGACTCCACTGTAGTCATTAAGGCAGATAGCCTGATAGACTCTGTTTTGACTGGTGCTGTGAAAACTACGTTAGAAGGCAGCTTCCGTTATCACTACATTTATTTGGACGAGGCCACAGGATCGACTCAGGAATCCGAGACTTTGTTCACGAAGATTCAGGAAAAGATCGGTGCAATCATTCTAGAGAAACCGATGCTCAAGATTGTTTCGGATAACGTGGTCAAGGTAACTATTAAGTTGTCTGAAAGCTGCGATGCCAGGAATCTTGAATCCATCCGGTTCATCGAACTGAGAGACAAGAACGATAAATTGGTGGATCCGTCGAGTTATAAGCTTGCGTCCATTGATCCGACGGGAGAAAGTGATTATTACGACTTGCTCTTCAGAAAGGACGATATTTACATTATTCCGGAAGTGGGCTTCAAGATCCGCCTGATTCCTGATGTCTTGCCGGATTTGAACGGCAATAAGCCGCACAAGAACAATCCGTGGCGCCGTATCGAAGGCGAACAGCCTCTTGTGACGGAACGTCCGAATGTCGTGACGATAAAGCCCGGTATGTTTGACGACGAACATCCGTGGCCGGGTGATACGAATCATGTGGTTCCTGTCCGTGTTGATGATGACTTGACCATCAAGGAAGTTATCCAGGAAAAGGGCCTGCCGGGTGTTCTTGTGAAGTTCCAGCTGAACGATTACGCGACAACGCAGTTGCTCGGTGCAGACAAAGCTAGCAGGGATGAAATCTTGAGCAAGGTCAAGGTGGCCTGGGATATTGAATTCTTTACCAACTTGGGTCATTACGTGAACTGGGTCAAGGGTGAATTTGGTTGCAATGACAAGGCCATATTCGGTACGGACTGCATTCAGAATGCTGGTAACATGTTCTTTATGTGGGATGCCATGAGCGAAAAGGGACGAATTGTCGGAACGGGCGTTTATATCGCAAAGTTCAAGTTCAAGATTTTCACGAACAATGAAATCGTGGGCAAGGGCGAGGAAACGTTCACGTTTGGTATCCGTCGTAACGAGAAGTACGAGGCCGGCATCCAGAAAATCAGGTAAGGTCTTTTTCTAAAAGACTTCGAAATAAGATTATCATGCCGGACTCTGCTCCGGCATTTTTTATAAAAAACGCTTTTTTTTCATTATGATTTTTTGAATTTGGGCACTTTAATATATCTTTTATGTTAAAGTGTGGGCTAAATTAAGAGGGTGTTCAATGAAACACTGTTGTTTGGGTATTGTCGCTCCATTGCTTTTTGTTGTATCTGCATGGGCGGATTTGACAATTCACTTGCAGTCTCCATTCCGTGGGGATGCGACTGCTTCTAGCTATACTCCGCATATTATCGGTGGCGTGACGGACTACAATCCGGGTTTTGGCGCTGGTTCCAGGACGATGATGAAGAGCGAGGGCGATGACTGGTATGTCTATACCTGGACAGGCAAGACGATTGCGAATTTCCAGGACTGGGAAGATTTCGAATTCAAGGCGTGCCCCAATACAGACGATAACAACTACAATAACAACAATTGCGTCTCGTGGACGCAGGGCGGAAAGACGAAGATAACCGCGTTTTTCGGCACCGAGACGGAAATCTGGCTTTATACGGACACGAGAGACAAGTCCTACAGGAAGTCGTTCATGGCTCCGGGTTCCAAGATTGTCTGGTTCAAGAGCCCGTGGGGCAACAAGGTGCTTCCGCAGATGATTTTCGGGGCGGATTCCGTGCTGATGCGTTTTAACGAGGGGGACAAGAGCAAATGCGGTTGGTTTTTCGGTGCGCTGACTCCTTCGATGGTTGAATCGAATCCGCTTTTGACGGCCCATTTTGTGCGTTACAAGGCTCCGTGGTATGTTGTGCCTGCGAACAAGGATTCTTCGGTCGATTTCTCGGGAATCCTCCAGACGCAAGATACTCTGTTTGTCGATGGGACTGTCGATAATCCCAAGGCTTCGCTTGAAATCGGGACTCCAGGTGAATGTTTTGACGCGACCCGCCGTTTGCATATTTACCATCCGTGGCGGACGAACTCGACTTATCGCGACAGCACGTTCTTTCTCAAGATTGACAACAACATCATGAACGAACCGACGGGACTCAGCGCCGAGGGCGAATACAAATATTGGCGCCACATCGATTTTGCGGATTCTCTCGTGGGGTCGTCGCAATGGAATTCCCAGGGTGCGACTGTTCAGATTTTGCGTGGCAAGAACGACTGGCCTCAGCATCCGTATTTTGAAGACCGTTCCCGCCCGCGTGCAAGCGATTTCTTCCCGGCTGGCATTTACGAGGTATGGTTCTATACATCGACCTCGCTTGGCGATTTCGATTTGGCGTTCTACCCGCCGGAACCCAAGGTGGTCCGTTTGAAGAGTCCGTGGGAAAACATGTCGCCATCCATGATTGTCGAATCGACAGGCGACGTTATCAAGATGGGCCCGTTAAAGGACACGTGTGGATGGTACACCGGTACGGTCTATAAGCATACGGACGATTGGAGGGTTTACTTCAAGCAGAGTTTTGGCATGGAACGCTACGGTGGCAGGGGAATTGTCCCTGAACAGGAACATTTGGATTCGCTGGTTGCGCTGGATTCCTTGATGGCGTTGCACGATACGGTCTGGGTTTATCCGAATCCCAAGCGCGGTTACGAACCGAGCGATTCCACGCGCTATCCCGGCATTCTCGGAATATGCCCTTCGCTCAAGATTTCGGCGCTCGTCGTGGATTGGGCGGGAGAATCGTACAACGATAGCATTGATGTGGATTTTGGTAACATCTATAACGGGAACCGCTATACGACTGTTATGGGTCTCAACCAAAACGGACAACTTGATTCTTTGAAAACTTGTGGTGGCCATGTGCTTGGCATGGTTCAGGACACGCTTGTGAACGGTCTCCCCGCTCGTGTGGATTCGCTAGCTTATCCGTGGTACCAGTGCTCTGCTGCGCATGAAATCGAGAAGTGGTTTATTCCGCAGGTGGTGGCGAAGGATGCCGCGGGCAATGAATACAAGAACGGTGTGTGCCGCGATATTAGTTTATCCTTGGACGAAGAAGGCTTTTGGCAGGCGGACTTCACGAACGAGGAAGGCGACTGCAACGATACAATCAATCCAGGATTTTACCCGATTGACGATTTCAAGTATCTCGACTCTGCGGGGACGATTCCCAATCCGAAGTTCGACTGGGAAATAAGCGGCTGCCGTCACAATTACAGCTTTGCGATGAAGGTCTCGGCGCAGTTCAAGTACGTGAAGGGACAGTATTTCGAGTTCCGTGGCGATGATGACGTCTGGGTCTTTATCAATAACCGCCTTGTCGTTGATATTGGCGGGTGCCATAGCCCTGTAGAGAGAGGCGTAAATTTGGATACGATAGGGCAGAACGATCCGTCGTTGAAGCTTATCGAAGGGCGCGAATACCCGTTCCACATTTTCTTCTCGGAACGCAATGCGACGGGTTCGAACTTCAAGATGCGTACCTCCATCAACTTGCAGACACAGAAGACGTATTATCCGGTGGAAGAGCCGACGACCGATGGAACAATCAAGTATTCCATTTTGCAGTTGCTCATGGATGAATCCATCAGCTGCGACGTGTCGAGTACATCGCATATTGATACGACGCTGGCGCAGTCCTTCTTTGTGTTGTTCGGCGATGACGAAAGGATTTCGTCGGACGGTATGGAAGTTCTGCCGGGAACTATTGCGGGAATCGAAATTGATGCGAACATGGCGGGATTCGTGATTGATACCGTCGCGATTGTGCGTAACCGCTCCTTGGCGCCGGGTTCTTACATGTTGCAGTTCTCCTTGGCGAGCGACCCGACGCAGTCTAGCGAAGTTTATTTCACGGTGCCGGCGTATCCGCTTCCGGATATTGCATTTATCGACGTGTTTAACGGGGCGGAACCGGGCAAGGTGTTTGACCCAACGGGAATAAGCTTGCGCGGGCTCCCGCTTGACGGCAGTGCAAACGACACTCTCCTTACGCATGTGGCGTACCCGGATACAGTGCCCTTGCAGGTGGGCGTGTTCTACATTGCAAATCTCTGCAAGGACTGCTTTGCGGTCTTGGATTTGAAGACTTCGTTCCCGATAAGTTTCTTGGACGAGAAAAAGCAGAGAACGAACAAGCTAATTACCGATTCGACAGGAACCATCAAGTTCTATGTTGTCGGGGATTCCTCGGTGACGAATGCGAGCTTTGAAGTTTCTGGAAGCGGGGTGGCGAACTCTATTGTGTGGAAAAACATCCACTTCAAGGAACCTCCCGTGCCGTTTGCGAATCTGGGCGAGGCGTTTGACCGTAACGGCGATGGTGTGCTCGATAGCATTGCCATTGTATTCAACAAGGCATTTGGCGAGACTATCCCAGATACAATTGCGTGGACATTCGGAAGTGATGATTGGCGTACGATTGCTTCGACTCAAGAGGTCGCGATGTTGATGCAGGACGAAAAGAGCCTGGCCATCCATGCGGATAGCTTGCAAAACAAAGTGTTTACGGGCGGAGCGAAGGATTTGTACCAAGGTTCCTTCAGGTATCATTATACCTATATGGACAAGCAGACGGGACAAATGACGGAACTAGGCCTAGATGGCCTTGCGATTGAAGACCGCATTGGCGCGATTCTTGTCGATAAGCCGATTGTGAAGCCGGTTTCGGATAATGTCAACAAGCTGACGGTTTATATCAGCGAGGCGGTGCAGGCGGGCTCTCTCAACGGTATGCAGTTCCTTGAATTCAAGGATAAGGCGGGTCAGTTGGTGGATCCGTCGCTCTTGTCAGTCGTGTCTTTTGTGCCGAGCAAGAACAGCAACTACTATGACGTGCTCTTCCAGAAGAACGACAATACGATACTCCCGGAAGTGGGCTTTATGGTGCGATTGATTCCTGGGGTGGTGCCGGACTTGAACGGGAATGTACCACATGTGAACAATCCGTGGCGTCGCATCGAAGGTGAACAGCGCGTGGGCTTGGAAACTCCGAATGTTGTCGGCATCGATCCTGCAAACTGGACTCCGGAAACGTGGCCGTACAAGGACGATGTTGCGCCTGTCCGTGTTGACGTATCGAAGAAAATCGAAGACATCATTGTCGAGACGGGGCTCCCGGGCGAACTGATTTCGTTTGACTTGAGCGAAGTAGGCAAATCGTTGCTGCTGAGCTCGGATGAGAGCAGGGACGTTGTGCTTTCAAAGGTGATGATCAAGTGGACTGTGGAATACTTCTCGACTCTCGGACAGTTCGTCAATTCGAGTAGCGGTGTTGTGGCTTGCAACGACAAGTCGATATTCGGCACGGACTGCGTGGAGAATCCGGGTAACGTGTTCTTGATGTGGGATGCCCGCAGTAACAAGGGACGTTTTGTCGGGACGGGAGCCTATATCGCCAAACTCAAGTTCAAGATTTTCTCGGACAAGGATTTAGTCGGGAAGTCCGAGGACACGTTTACTTTGGGTATTCGCCGCCATGGGAAAAAATAAATGCGCCTATGGCGTAATTGGCAGAACTTAGTTGGTAGAACTTAAAAAACAAACATCTTATCAACAATTTAAGAATAGGCCTTGCAGAAAGTAACTCGTTGAAACTAAACGGGTTACATGCGGGGTTTTCTTTATGTCCAAGTTTTATTTACAATGGGTGTTGATAAATGTTGAAAACTGCTAGAGATTTTAATGTATTGCCTTAGTTCTAAGATCTAAGTTCTTCCTTTTAAAAATCTATTTTTAGTCTCGTGATTCAAATTCAGAACGTTTCCAAGTCTTTTGGCATGCAGGTCCTTTTGGACAATGCGAGCATGCTTGTGGCAAACCACGAACGCGTTGGCCTTGTCGGGCGCAACGGTTGCGGTAAATCGACGCTTTTCAAGATGATTCTTGGGCAGGAATGTATTGATGGCGGTAACATCGACATCCCGAAGGGTTATACGATTGGCTATTTGCAGCAGCACATCAACTTTACGCATGCGACGGTGCATGAGGAAGCGTGCAGCGTGCTTAAGGTGAATGAGGACGGCTGGCTCGAAGAGCATAAGGTCGAGTCAATTTTGTTCGGTCTCGGTTTTGACGAAGAATCGATGCACAAGAGCCCGATGCTCTTGTCGGGCGGTTTCCAGATCCGTCTGAATTTGGCGAAGGTCTTGGCAAGCGAACCGGACATGCTTTTGCTTGACGAACCGACGAACTATTTGGACATTGTGTCGATGCGATGGCTCAGCCGCTTTTTGCGCACGTGGAAAGGCGAAGTGCTCTTGATTACGCATGACCACCACTTTATGGACGAGGTCTGCACGCATACGGTGGGGATTCACCGCCACAAGATGCGTAAAGTCAAGGGCTCTGTCGAAAAGCTGCGCGAGACGATTGCCGAAGAAGAAGAAGTGGCGATGCGCACGCAAGAAAACGAGCAACGTAAAAAGGAGCAGCTCGAACGTGTCATCGAACGTTTCCGCTACAAGGCGGCAAAGGCTGCGATGGTGCAGTCAAAGATTAAGGCGGCGGCAAAACTTGCGACAGGCGAACGCCTCACGCATGAACGCAACTTGGATTTTAGTTTTAAGGAAGCGGAGTTCCCGGGCAAGCGAATGTTACAGATTCACGGGCTGCATTTTGCGTACCCGATCCGTGACGAGAATGGCGGCGGGGCTGCGCAAAAGTTTGGCCCGGAGCTGATTACCGACCTTGAGATGGAAATTTTCAAGGGTGACCGCATTGCGATTATCGGTCCGAACGGTCGCGGTAAAACGACGCTCTTGAATTTGATTGCAAAAGAATTCGAACCGACTCAAGGGACAATCAATTATAACCCGAACCTCAAGATAAATTACTTTGGACAGACGAACATCAATCGCCTGAATCTTGAAAATACAGTCGAAGAAGAAATTGCGACGGCGATTGCGGATGTGTCGCAGAAGAGCCGCGCCCGTAGCCTCGCTGGCCTTATGATGTTCAGCGGCGATAACGCGATGAAGAAGGTCAAGGTACTTTCGGGTGGCGAACGCAGCCGCGTGCTGTTGGGCAAGATTTTGGCGAACGAAAGCAATATGCTATTGCTTGACGAACCGACGAACCACTTGGACATGGAATCTATCGAGAGCTTGATTGACGCACTTGAAGATTACGAAGGTACGGCTCTCGTCGTGACGCATGACGAAGAGCTTTTGCATGCATTTGCAAACCGCCTGATTGTATTCGATGGCGGCAAATGCCGCGTGTTCGAAGGCTCTTACGCCGACTTCCTTGAAAAGGTTGGCTGGGCATCGGAAAAGAAGCCGGGTGGTGCGAATTCCGCAAATATCAAGGTTTCGAATATCGACGTCACAGACGATAAGCCGGCAAGTTCTACGCCGCGTACAAAGGAAGACCGCAGGGCACGTGCCGACTACATTGCCGAGCGCAGTAAGGTCGTGAAGCCGCTCGAAAAAGAAGTTGCACGCCTCGAAGCCGAAATTGCGAAGGCCGAAGCCATCGGTGGCGAACTCGAAGCAAAACTTGTTACCGCCTCGGAATCTGGCGACGGCAATGCCATTACCGCTATCGCGAAAGACATGGACGATAACAAGAAACTGACCGAAGATCTTTACGCTGCCTGGGAAAAGGCAAGCGCTGAACTCGAAGCCGCGAAAGACAAGTATAAGCTGGATTAGTTATAAACAACCGATGCCGACACTGAGGCCGGCATGACAGCACCACGCTGTCACCCCGGACTTGTTTCGGCGGAAGGGAGATGCCCGCTCGGCGGTGGGCATGACAAGTTTATTCTGTTCTTTGACGTTTGGCAAGCGTCATCCCGTTTGAACGGTAATATTGAATGTCCGTGAGCACTTGGCCGACCCAGTAATGCTTTTGCGGGTCCTTGCGCCAGTTTTCGAACTTGTTGCGGTGTTCGGCGTCGGGATAGAATTGTGCAACGGCGTCGGCGAG
>JAFWRL010000126.1 GCA_017520105.1 Fibrobacter sp. | reverse complement strand
GGTGATGGGTGCTAGCGCGCCAGTAGATAGTAGGCAGTGGTTAGTAAACGGGATTGGAGACGAGAACGTTGTGACGGAACGTCATTCTGAGCGTAGCGAAGAATCCGGTAATTTTCGAGGAAATCTCTCCGAATCAGACAAGTCTCGCATTCGCACGGCATGCGGTGACATTCCGCATACGCTTACGCCGTTCAAGGATTGGGGCGTTTCGTGCGACGAACTCCGTGAAGATCTTGCCGCAAAACGCATGCGTCGCTTTGGGGCGATTCTCCGCCATCAAGAAGCGGGTTTCGCTTGCAATGCGATGGTTTGCTTTAGGATAGACGAAAGACGAGAGACGAGAGACGAGAGTGGTTCGGCGTGCTCACAAATTTTGCGCCATCCTGAGCGTTTCGATGACATTATCCAGAACGGGGCTGCGGTTCTAAAGGCGGGTTCGATTCTTGCTTTGAATCCTCATATTTCGCATTGCTACGAGCGTCCGTCTTTTGAAAAATTTCCGTACAACTTGTATGCGATGATGCACGCTCCGTCAGCGGAATTGCTGTCACGCTATATCGAAGATGCCGCAAAATCCATTGATAATAATAATTATGTTGTTTTAAATTCCTTGCGGGAACTCAAGAAAACAAGTTATAGATTTTTTCTTTGAGTAAAACTATCTCAAATTCTAGAATCGGTAACCTACGCCGAGATATGTTAAACCTCGTTGTCCCCAAAGCAAAAAGGGTATTTGGAATCGTAGGGAAATTGGATGACCTATTTCAAAACCAAATAAGGATATATGCCCCATGGGCGCGATTTCGTCGCCGTTGGTTATTATACCTAAGTCTATCTCAAAAAATAGATTAACGAAGCTTCCTGGGTCACTCCCGTTAAACTTGAATTTCCCCATTAGGGAATATAAAGGATTTTTTGTAAGAGATATGTTTGCAACAAGTCCTGTTTCTATGTTGTTAGAAAATATATAACCATAGTTGATGGATATTGCTCCATAAGAACATTCAAAGATGTCTTCGCATTTATCATCAAAAAGGTGACCCAATGAAGTTCCAAAGTCTGTTAAAGTTAAAAAGTTATACTCGATTCCTATGCTATGGTGCCTAAAATAGTCTTTTTGATTGTCTGTTTCCTGATTGCTGTCGGCATTGGTTGCTGAAGTTGTGTCTTGGTTTGTCCTAGAATTTGTATCTACATGACTTTCGCTGATAGGCGTGTTTTCAACATAGGCATCCATCTCCCACGCGTTTGCGTACGAAACAAAAAATAACGAAATAATTGTTGCAATTACGGTTCTTTTAATCATTTGATGATATCCTCGCATATGTCGAACACGGCATCTAATATAAATAAAATAATTGATTAAATCCAATAAAAAGATGTCTTTTCATATAAAAATAGATGTTGGTTTGTTGCTTTCTATAATTTTGCTTTCTCAATAAGGAAATCAACGACTCGTTGTGTAGATTTATTGTCCTCATATTTGTGAATACGGTGCTTTGTTTTTTGACGTTCGTCTTTTGCAGAATCGATTCCGTTGGCTACATCTTCTATAAAATGTTTCAAGTCAGATACGTTTTTGAGATATACTCCCTTAATCCATTCAAAGTAATCGATGCAAAATCCAGGTTTTTGGGAGTATTCTTCATAATCGTCAATGCTTAATGCGATTGGTCTATCTAATAAAATATACTCATGATAAGCGGCTGAATAGTCTGTAATTAAGGCGTCAAAGCAATGCATTAGATTCATCGTGGATACGTTGAATATTTGTTTGTCTGAATTGTGGATGAGGATTATATTAGAATATTCATGTTCGGGAAAATTTTTCTTTTGCGCGTGATGCATTTGAATTGCTAATAAAATATTATGTTCCTTTAATAACGAATTGATACTTTCAAAGTCTTCTTTTACTTTTAAAAGAGGAATACCAAATGGGAAAATATAGTCGGAACCTGCATTTGTAAACCTGTGCTGCCTATATGTGGGAAGCCAACCAATGATTTTGTCAAACTTTTGTGAAGTTTTTGTGATTTGTGGGAGAAAACCATTTTTATACAAGTCAATGTTCAAAAAAAGCTGGTCATTTGATGGATACCCAAGAATGAAAAAACGTCCCGCAGCATGAGGGAAAAGAACCGCGTCAATAGCCTTTGTTGCCTCTGATAAAGATAATATGGCGTCAACTTTCCCAATCTTTTTAGAATAAAATTTCCAGTTCTTTAAAGGTGCTCCATGTTGTGTATAAAGACGGAATGTTTTTGGATGTATCTTCGGTATGTAAATATTACTGTCTATGATAACCTTTGCGGAAATAATATATAGAAACTTGTCTATATAGTGCTTGAAACCTTTCCCGAAAAATGGAACACTCCTGATATCGGGCGAAGGTCCAATTGATGATTCTATAGCCCAAATGAGTTTGTATTTTTTATCGTATCCACGTTTTATTAGTTCTTGGTAAATCATCCATGGGGATCCTCCCAATTCTGGGTAGGATTCAAAAAGGATTACATTTTGTTTTATTGGAATAAAGCGTACGATGAGTGAGATGATGTATAAAAATACTTGCTTCATTGTCTTTAATTAGAAATTTATTTCGATAATTGTATTGATAAAAGTTTTTCCATTCCTAATATAAAAAATGAATTTAAGTTCGAAATTTAGCGTTAATGAGAATGCGTGGTTGCTTTGATGAACAATCAGTTCTAATAATTTCTATCTTTGGATTATGCGAAAAATTTATATGGCAGGAATGAGCCACAAGGTGGCCGAAATTGCAATTCGTGAAAAATTTTACATCCCGATGGATGTCAAGACCGAGGCGTTAAGTCGTTCTCCGTTTGACGAACTCTTGATTCTTGCCACATGCAACCGTACCGAAGTCTATGTGGCAAGTGATCTTGATTTGAACTCCGCGGATTTGGTTCGGTACGTTTGCAACCTGGCACATCAGAACTATGATGACTTTGCAAGGTTCTTCTATACGAAGGTGGGCGAGGATGTTGTCCATCATGTGATGAACGTTTGTGCGGGGCTTGATTCTGTGGCAATGGGTGAAGACCAAATTTTGCACCAGATAGACCGAGCGTACGAAACGGCACATCAGCTCAAGGCGACTGGCAATAGCTTGAACAAACTTTTTCAAAGTGCAATTCACACGACAAAGCGAATAAAGACCGAGACGAACCTGAGCAAACTCAGTTGTAATATACCGTTCCTTGCTATGAAACAGGTGCAAAAGACTTTCGACGATCTCGAAAACCGCACTGTTTATATTGTCGGGCTTGGCGAGATGGGTTCGCTCATGCTCAAGTACGTGCAAGAGAATACGACGAAGATTTTTGCGAGCAGCAGGACGTTCGCGAATGCGGAAAAGTTTGGCGATGTGTTGACTCCGGTTCGTTTTGAAGACCGTTACAGCGTTTTGGGCAAGAGCGATGTGCTGATTCTTTGCAGCGCAAGCCAGGAACCAATTATCACGAAGGATGAATTTGAAAAGGCGATTTTGTGCCAATTAGATGGTGAATCTGCAACTTCTGAATTGCGTCATCCTGAGCGACGCAAAGGATCTAGTGATTCTTGTAATGAAAATTCTTTAACAAAGCGTCTCATCGTGGACCTTGCAAATCCGCGTAACGCTGAGCCTTCTATCGGGGATTTGCCCGGTGTGCAATACGTTTGCGTCGATGATTTGGAACAAATTGTTTCCGAAAATCGTCGTTTGCGGATGATTGAACTTGAGGCCGCTCAAAAGATTTTGCAAGAAGGTATCGAAGAATTTATGCAGTGGTATCGCATGGACGATATCGCGAAGGATATCCACGTCCTTGCCGAGAAGATGGTGGCGACTGCGAATAAGGAATCTGAGAAACTGCTTCGCTCGCTCCCGGATGTATCCGATGCGGACAAGAAACGCATTCAGATGATGTACGAGCGATTTGCTAAAAAGATGGCCAATGATTACTTGTATAAAGTAAAAGATTTGAATTCGGCTGAAGACGTGTTGACGTACTTGAAATGCCTTCGTGAATGCAATTAGGGGTGACTATGAAATTTCGTGTAGCAACTCGTAAAAGCGCATTGGCTTTGGCCCAGACAACGATGGCGGCTGATGCTATTGTTGCGGTGAATTCTGCGCAGAACGCGGAGTTGTCTTATGAGCTTGTCTCCATGACGACCGAAGGCGACAGACGTTTGGACAAGTCGCTTGCAAGCTTTGGCGGCAAGGGCGTGTTCATCAAGGAACTCGAAATTGCGCTCCTTGAAAATCGTGCGGATATTGCTGTTCACAGTTTGAAGGATATGCCTGCCGAAGTATTGCCCGATTTTAAACTTGCCGCCGTTCTAAAACGTGAAGACCCGCGTGACGCGTTTCTTTCGCGTGGTGGTGCTGCTGGTGTACGCTTTATGGATTTGCCTGCGGGCTCTCGCGTCGGGACGGGGAGCATTCGTCGCGTCGTCCAGCTGAAAGCACTCCGCCCAGATTTGGAATACGTTCCCATCCGCGGAAACATCCAGACTCGTATTGGTAAACTTGCGGATCTCGATGGCGTTGTGCTTGCGGCGGCAGGCCTCAAGCGCATGGGACTTGTGACAAGGTGACGGAATACTTCAGCACGGAACAGGTGCTTCCTGCTAGCGGTCAGGGGATTCTTGCGATTGAAACTTTGTCGGATAACGGGGCTCGTCATTCTGAACAATATAAAAATGCGAAGCCGTTTCAGCCTTTAGCCCCGGCCCCCGAGCCGGGGGAAGAATCCAGTGAAATCCATGATTCTATTGTGCAAATGCTCGCTCGCGTGAACGATGTTGAATCATTTTGCGTTGCCTCCGCCGAAATGGCTTACTTAAAGGCTCTCAATGCGGGTTGCCAATTCCCGGTGGCGAGTTTTGCGGAATTTGTTGACGACGTTGTTGATGGGGGTAATGCCGCGAAGTCTCTAAAAATTCGTGGCATTTACTGGGATGAAAAGTCTGAAAAATTGCTCCGTGCAGAGTGCTTAGGCTCGATTGACTTGAATTCTGCGGATTGCGTCCAACATGCCAAAAATTTGGGTGTTGCACTCGCCCAAGAAATTCAGAAGCAACTGTAATAGGCTTTGCCATTCCTGGCTCCGTTCGGGAAATGCCTTCTTGAATCGCTAAAAAAAGCCCGCGCATTTTTCATGTGCGGGCGAAATTTATGTCGTAATTTTTTTTGCGTGTCGAAGACGACGCGACTTT
This sequence comes from Fibrobacter sp., assembly GCA_017520105.1. The sequence goes on along the minus strand of JAFWRL010000126.1, from coordinate 2,248 downwards.
CTATAAATTATTTATTCGGCTTTGACACAACGGGCTTGATTCGTTTACCGCAGAGCGTCACGATAATTCCTGCTTGTGCGAACATGTAATAGGCTGTGTCTCGGCTGTTGTTCAGTGTAGATTTCGGATCGTAATCATCCTTGGTCACGAAAACTTCGGCAACACCGGAGAGGCTTACGTCCAAAGCGCAGCGTTCGCATGGGAAACCAATCACGTAAAGTTTGGAACCGGCTGGAACTTTTCCGCGGGCGTAGTGGAGAGCGTTGATTTCGGCGTGGACCATGAACGGGTACTTGTTCGCCTCGAATTCGTGATGGCTTATGAGTTCCCCGGAATCTGCATCGAGCAAATCGTAAGCGAGGAGTTGTTTTTCACGTGTGTAGGGGACGGTTTCATCGTCAAATCCGGCGGGTGCACCGTTGTATCCGGTGCTGATAACGCGTCCGTCAGCGCTGACAAGAACGGCGCCCATTTGCGTGTTTTGGTCTTTGGAAAGGCGTGCCTGGGCACACATCATCTGCGTATAGACTTCGTCGCGAAGCTTTGCTCTAGAACTATTCATGCCAAAAAATATAGGCAAATTTCAAACAGGTTTTTTGGATTATTGGATAAAATCCGTGGATTTTCATGTTTCATACAGCTTGGTTATGTATAGGTCCAAACGATGCGAGAAAAAAACTCAAATAATCTGAGGATAATGGTTGTTCGTTGTAAGAATGGAGGCGTCGGCCACAACCTTAAAAGGCGAACGCAGCGGGGCTGCTTGCAGCCCCATTGCTGAGCCGTAAGGTTGGCGCTTGCGCCAGGATGGGTAAAAAACTCTGAGCTGGGGCCCCGCCCGCATGACGTACTATTGACTTTAAAAAATGCACTTTTGGCGGTGAGCCGAACTTTTTCTAAATTTGGTTTCGATGGAAAAATCGAATCATTTTGGCAAAGTTTATTTGATTGGCGCGGGTCCCGGTGATCCTGGGCTTTTGACCGTGCGCGGAAAGTCGATTCTTGAAAAAGCGGATGTTGTTGTTTATGATCGCTTGGTTTCGCCGGGCGTGCTCTCGTTATGTAATCCAGATGCTAAGATGGTGGATGTGGGCAAAATGCCGACGCACCACAAAGTGAAACAGTCCGAAATCAATAAACTCTTGGTAAAATTTGCACATGAAATGCCGGGAGCGACCGTTGCGCGTTTGAAGGGCGGCGACCCGTTTGTATTCGGTCGTGGTGGCGAAGAAGCGTTGGAACTTGTTGCTGCTGGAGTCGAATTTGAAATCGTTCCGGGCGTGACGTCTGCCATCGCTGTGCCTGCCTATGCGGGCATTCCTGTGAGCCATCGTGGAATTGCAACAAGTTTCCATATCATCACGGGGCATGAGAAGTTAGACGAGAGAAACGTCATTCCTGCTACTGAGCCGGAATCTCTTTCAAGTAAGCCTCTCGGCCTCGACTTTGAAGCTCTTGCGCGTTGCCCGGGCACGCTCATCTTCTTGATGGGTATTGCCAACATGGACTTTATCGCTCGACGTTTGATGGAATGCGGCAAGGAACCGAAAACGCCTCTTGCGTTTGTCGAAAAAGGGACGACACCGAATCAGCGAACCGTCATGGCGACGCTCGAAACTGCGGGGGAGACGATTGTTCGCGAAAACGTGACCGCCCCTGCAATTACGATTATGGGCGGCGTTGTTGAACTTGGCAAGACTCTTGCTTGGAAAAAGAATTTGCCGCTTTCGGGCAAGCGCTTGGTTGTAACTCGTGCCGCAAAACAATCTAGCGGGATTACCGCTCGACTGACTGCTCTCGGTGCCGAAGTCATCGAAACTCCGATGATAGAGACCCGCGATGTGGCGCTTTCGAATTGGGATGACCTCGCAAATTTTGACATCCTCGCATTCACGAGTACGAACGGCGTAGAAAGCTTTTTCAAGCAACTGTTCGCTGCTGGTTACGACGTGCGTGTGCTTGCCGGCAAAAAAATTGCTAGCGTCGGGAAAATTACCGAAAAGAAATTGCTCGAATACGGCATCCGCTGCGATTACGTTCCCGAAGATCACACCGGCGAAGGTTTGGGGAAGTTGCTAGCTTCGCTCCCTGTGGATTATTCTCGTATCCTTCTTTTGCAAGGCAACCTTGCTGACGGAACTTTGCTCAAACTCCTCCCGCAGGCGACCCGCTGGGAGGTTTACGAGACGTTCCCTGTGGCTGAACTCCCCGAATGGAAGCGCGAAGCTGTTGCTAGCGCCGATGCCGT
>JAFWRL010000125.1 GCA_017520105.1 Fibrobacter sp. | reverse complement strand
CGTTCCGGGGCACTCGCAAACGGCGAGGGCCGCGCGAAGCGCACAACGCGGGGCGTTGCCGAAACGGGGCCGGCAACTATTCAGCAGATTGACGGCTTCAAGAAGTTCCTCGACCGCTATTTGACGGGACAGTACCACGATCAAGCGTGGCGCGATAGCTTCCTCAATACGCTTTTGCAGCGTTTGCATCCGACGCGTAACGAACTCTCGGCGCTGTTTGGCTTGCTCCGCAATTTGGCCGGCAAACCCGCTCGCTTGGAACACGCTGCCGAAAAAGCCGCAAAAACGGCCGCCCAGGAGTCCACTCAAAAGGCCGAATAGAGGAGACGTTGGACATGTACGAAATATTGCCCTATAGCCATGAGCAGGAATCGCGCTGGGATCGCTTCGTCATGGAAGATTCCATGAACGGAACTTTCTTGCAGACGCGCAAGTTTCTGAACTACCATCCTGAAGGTAGATTCACGGATGCTTCGTTCTTTGTGGAAAAAAGCGGTATTGTTGTTGCCGTTGTTCCTGGCTGTAATGTTGAAGGCAAATTCGTATCGCACCAGGGATCCACTTTCGGCGGCCCGGTCATCTCCAAAGATTTTTATTCAGGCAACAAAATTCTCGAAATCGTCAAGGATATTGATGATTATATTGTCCGAAATTTCAAAAATGTAAAGCTCAAGCCGACATCGCCGATTTTTGCAACGGTTCCGACCGATTTGCTTGATTACGCCCTAGAACATTCGGGTTACAGTCGCCACACAGAACTCAGTTGCTTTACGCCTATTGCTAAAGATGTGGATCCGCTGGAAAATTGCAAACGCGAATGCCGCCACAATTTCAGGCAATCCGAGAAATTAAACTTGACATACGGCGAAATCCCTGAAAGTGAAATGGAAAAATTTTACGGTTTCCTAGAGCTTTCAAAGGCTCGCCATAACACTAAACCCGTACATTCTTTAGCGGAATTGCGCGACCTAAAAAAAAGGTTCCCGGAAGAAATTTTGTTCCGTGGCGTTTGGCAAGACGGAATCTATCTGTCGGGCATGATGATCTTTTATTTCAGACAAGCGAAAGTCTATCATTTCCAATACTTGGCTCCCGACGATTCCAAACGCGAAACGAGTGCCACAACTGCGTTATTTGTAAACGCAATGCGTGAGGCGGCCCAGGTGGGTTGCGAAAAATTCTCGTGGGGAATTTCAACTGAAAATGGCGGCGCTTATTTGAACGAAAATCTCTACCGTTTCAAGGAGTCGTTCGGTGCGCTTCCGTGCGTGAATGCTAGATACGAGAAATAGTTTCTTTCACAAAATCTTCATACTCGTAGATGTAATCGGATTCGTCATAGTGTTCCGATGCAAGTACCATGCAGACTGCACCCGAAGAGAAATTCTCGATTTCGCGCCAGTGCATTGTCGGGATATAAAGTCCGTGGTATGAACGATTCAGCGAATATTTTGTACGGGTTTTGCCATCGTCCAGAATCACGTCAAAGCTACCGCTGGCGGCGATAATCAGCTGACGCAGTTTGCGATGGGCGTGGCCCCCGCGTGTTGTTCCGCCGGGAACATCGTACAGGTAATAGACTCGTTTGATGTCAAAGGGAATCAGTTCGCCACCTTCGACAACGCTTAGGTTGCCGCGCTGGTCGTGGGCGATAGGGATATCAATCAAACGGGGTTCTTTAAGCTGTCTTTCGTTCCATTCCATGCCTTTAATATAACAAAACCACCTCAAAATGAGGTGGCTTGAATGAACAAAACTGTGTTGCTTTCGACTGTTCTTAGTCTTCAAGTGCAAAATCGACGGTTGTTACGACACGTACTTTCTTGATATGCGGCGTGTTTTCATCACGGTAGTCGATGGAAAATACACCTTGCGATGCGTTTCTAATTTTACCAAGTTTGCTTTCGGAATCTTTTGCGAATTTTTCGGCTGCAGCACGAGCGTTCTTGGTCGCATTTTCGATCATTTGCGGCTTGATGTTGTTTAGACCCGTAAATTCGTATGAGGCGTAGTTGTTGTTGATGACGATACCCATGTCTATCAAGTTGACCATCTTTTGTTGCAAATTGCGAACGGCATCGACTTTGTCCGTTGCAATGGTGAGGTTGGAATGGCTAGAGTAACGGAAACGAGAGTGGTTTGAACTGTACGTATTTGCTTCGTTGTCGTTTATGCTTGGTACGTTGAACGTAATTTCGTTAGCGGGTATGCCGTTATCGACGAGGAACTGTTTGATTGTGTTGTTGTTCTTTGCTATTTCTTTAAACAGTTCCTTCATGTCGTTTCCGAGAAGGCCGTAGCTGATGTTCCAGAAAACCTTGTCTGCAGGAACTTCCATTTCGGCAAGACCGCGCACATGCACGACGCGACCGCGGTCGCTTGCCTTATCGATGCCGAAATAGACCAAAACGCCAAAAACCACGATGGCGATGGCGAGAATGATTGATTCAGGAATACGTGTTTTCATTATCAATGCTCCTTTTTGAGTTTATTGAACAATAATAATTTTATTTAAAATACATAATTTGTTTTTCTTCGCTTTATCGCCGTCAAAAAAGGAAAAAATAAAGTCATTCGACTTATCGAATGACTTTTGATGCCTTGAATTTGTTTATTGTCTCCAATGTTTCAACTGCGAAAGATGCGAATCGAAGAACTTGCGCCTTTCCGCATCTGGCGTATTTTCCGGATTAGGCATGTGCGAAAGCAAAAAGTCCAGCAGCGTATTCTTGTCGGTGTAGGCGAACTTGCCGTCGGCATAGCACCACTTGCAGTAATCCTCGTTGAAGTTGCCGTCGATTTCGCGACTGATCATAGCATCGTCGCCGAGCGGCATACCGCAACACTGGCAAAAAAGTTGGCGCGGGGCACCGAGTAGCGTATTGATGGAAACGTTGAATTCGCGAGAAAGCACCTTGAGCATTTCGGTGTTCGGCTGCGTCTCGCCGGTTTCCCAGCGGCTAACTGCCTGCCTGGTCACGTGGATGCGTTCGGCCATTTGGTCTTGGGTGAGATTGTGCTTTTCGCGGATGTTCTTCAAAATATCTTGGGTCGTCATAGAATCTCCTTTGTTCGATTACGGAGTCAAATATACTTACGGCCTGACACAAATGCAAGAAACAGGCTGTTGCGTTGTGTAAAATGTTTGCTCGTGCTCTTCTTATTTGCTATTTTATATTTGAAATTTTATTAAGGTTTTTTATGTTTAAAATGAAACAAGTGTCTTTGATTTCTGCTTTATCTTTTGCAACTGTAATGTTTGTCGGTTGTGGTGATGATAGCGGAACATCTGTAAATGAAGATAACAAAGGTTCTGAACTTGTCGAAGATTCTTCGTCGAGCAGTAGCCTCAAAGCGCAGTCTTCGAGTGCTAATAAAAAATCTTCATCGTCCAGCAAGGATAATGCAAAACCTAGTTCAAGTAGTGTGAAAGCGGCGAATTCGTCGAGTTCTTTCGGTAAATCTTCTAGCAGTAATAAATCTTCCAGCAGTAGCAAAGAGGCGACTTCGTCATCTTCTAGTTCTTTACTTGAACTGATTGAATCTTCATCATCGGTAACACGCGTTGGCGATGTTCTTGTCGATAGCCGCGATGGTGAAACCTATAAAACGGTTTATATTGGCAATCAGCATTGGATGGCCGAAAATTTGAGGTACCGCGCCGTAGAATCGGATACTTCCAAGGCTGGAAAAAAGGGGCGTTATTATTCTTGGGCGGTTGCTATGGATACCGCGGAAACGCCTTGTAATTCTGAATTGTGCAAATTTGACCGCGTGCAGAGACAAGGTGTATGCCCTAACGGTTGGCATATTCCATCTGTCGAAGAATGGAAAATCTTTATTGATGAAATCAATGCGTTGAGTTCGAATCCTCTCGAAGTTATAACCGACGATAAAGAAGATTGGGACAAACCCGGTAACAATTTAACGGGCTTTACGGCGGTTCCGGCAGGAATTTATTCTGGGGGAATCATCTATAGACCATATCAGGCTTTAATTTGGAGTTCCGGTGCTGCAGTCAATGGCAAGGTCTTTCCTGATTACGCTAGTTACTTAAGAATTACTGAGAAGGGAGTCCGTATAGAAACATTGGAAAAATTTGCGAACATATCGGTTCGTTGTATCGAAAATTCCGAGGAGTCTGAGAAACTGGATTACTTGAACCATAAGGAATATAGTGGTGCTTATGGTGAATTGGTTGATCCACGCGACGGAAAGAAGTACAAGACTGTTGTTTTGAACGGTCTTGAATGGATGGCCGAAAATCTGAATTTTGAAACGGAGAATAGCGTCTGTGGTGGTGCTGCTGACAGTTGTGCTAAATACGGACGGCTCTATCCTGAATCCGAATACAAAACTGTTTGCCCAACGGGTTGGCGTATTCCAAAGGATTCTGAAGTCGAAACCTTGTTACCATTTGATGGCTATAGATATGTGATGGGTCATGATTTGAAATCGACCTCGGAATGGGTTATTTCTGATAGTCTTAGAGATGCTTATGATGGTAACGGGGCGAATGCGATTGGATTAAATTTATTGCCTCAAGGATTCTATTCAGATTCTTTGTCTTACGAGGGAGTTTATCAATCTTCGGGTTTTTATATTGATAGAAGTACGGTCTATGCGTTGCTTGTTTGGGCTGAAATTAAAGAGGCTCGATTTAGGACGTTAAGAGGATATTATGTTCCTGTTCGCTGCGTAAAGGATTAATTGGCGTTATGACAAAGACGATTAAAATTCAATATCTCGACGATTCTATTCAAAGACTCACCTACGTTGGTGGCAAGTCTGACTGGATTGACCTCGCCGCGGCAGAGACCGTGACGCTCAAGGCGGGGGAGTTCAGGCTCATTCACCTGGGGGTTGCGATGAAGTTGCCCGAGGGTTACGAGGCGCATATCGCCCCGCGCAGTTCCACGTTCAAGAATTTCGGCATTCTGCAGGCGAATTCCGTGGGTGTGGTGGATTCGAGCTATTGTGGCGCGAACGACTGGTGGAAAATGCCAGTCTATGCCACCCGTGACGTGGTAATCGAAAAGGGGAGCCGCATTGCGCAGTTCCGCATCGTGGAAATCCAGCCGACGCTCACCTTTGAGGAAGGCCCGCTCGAAGGCTCCGACCGCGGCGGATTCGGCAGCACTGGAATCTGTTAAAACTCAATCTTGTCTAGAACAATCTGTTCTGAATCTTGCTGCAAGAACATGACCATGTAAATGGGAAGGTATGTCACCTTTCCCTTTCGGGAAACATTGCAGTTTGCAAAGACGAAACCCTCCTGCATTTGGTATTCGGAATTCGCAAGACAGTTGTTCATGGCGGAATGGATGGTGTAATCCTTGCCACTCTTCACTTCGATAGGCAATGCGCGGTTGTTGTATTCGATTACAAAATCAAGCTCGCCCAGACGGTTTGAATTGTAGTAGTAAAGCCGAAACCCTTTTGAATAGAGCTCCTGCGCAACGGCGTTCTCGTAAATTCCGCCTGCATTCAGGTTCTGATTTTTTGTCAGCAGCATGGACTTCGTGTTCATCCCGTATTCTGAAGTGAGCATGCCGACATCCGCAAGGTAAAGTTTGAACAGGCTGCTTTTCTCGTTCAACTTGAGCGGAATCCTTGGCTCGGTGCTGTTGAAAACAGATAGTGCAACGCCAGCGTTTTTTAACCAGAGAAACGTGCTTTGTACACGTTCAAAATGGAGCCCTTTTTTCAGGTCCGTTACGATGTATCGACGGTTCTGTTTCAGAAGTTCCGCAGGAATCAGTTCGTAAGCGTTTGTCAATAACAGGCGCTTATCTTCCGTTTCGTACTGGGTAAAGTCGATCTTGTACTGACTCAGAATGTCGCGATGGATTCGCATAACATCGTTCAGGTTGCTGTTGTCCGCAAAGTTGCTCACGGCCTCCGGCATGCCGCCCACGATAAGGTAGCGCGTGAACAGGTCCAGCATTTTCTGGTTTACCGCATCCATGACTGGCATCCGGTTTTCGAAGGACGAGCGCAAACTAGAAATGATGTTGTCATCGATGTTCGTGATTTGCAGGAATTCCTCAAAATCCAGCGGGAACATTTCCACCGTGGTCATGTAGCCCACAGGCGCAGAATCGAGATTCGTCAGTTCCACTCCAGGGAGCGACCCGCTCAAGACATACCGGAAACTCCCTTCTTCTACAAGGAACTTGATTTTGGTAATCATTTCCTTGTATTTCTGGACTTCGTCAATGAAGATGATTGTCTTGCCTTTTTCCAGTTTCTGCGTGCTAAGGGCCGAAAAGCCCAGGACAAGATCGTCAACGGTTTGCGCTGCGGCAAGAACATCTACCGCGGCAGGGGTTTCGATGAGGTTTATCTCGAAAAAATCAGCATTTTCAGCGGTCAGAACGCGCCTGATGGCGTGGGTTTTCCCCACCTGGCGAGCCCCTTTTACAAGCAAGGCCTTTTTGGGGCTGTTTTTGAGCCATTCCCGAATGAGTTTCTCGCTCTTGCGCTTCAAGTCCATCAAAAACCTCGTTTTTTAGCCTTTTTTAGCCATTCTGTCAAAAATACAATAAAAATATATAACTTTTTGTCAAAAATACAAATGTTTTTGTGATTATTATGTCAAAAATACAATAGGACGTCCCTTTTATAAATCCCCCAAAAAATGGGCAACGCCTCCCTACAATTTTTACATGAATTTCTTTCGTCTCTCGTCTATCGTCTCTCGTCTTTATACTTTCGTTCCACTCAAGTATCAAATGCTAACCTCGGTCATGCCAAAACAAGTTTTGTCGCGACTCTCGGTTTACGCATTTGTCGTCTAATTCCTATATTTTCATCCGCAAAAATTTTTAACAAGGACTTTGTTATGGCAAAGATTGCTATTCTCGGTTATGGGAACCTCGGTCGCGGTGTAGAATGCGCCGTGAAGCAGGCTCCGGATATGGAACTCGTCGCTGTTTTCACTCGTCGTGACCCTTCTACGGTCAAGATCCAGACGGCTGGCGTTCCGGTGCTGAACGTTTCTGAAATGGAAGCCTGGAAGGACAAGGTGGACCTGCTCATCATTTGTGGCGGTTCCGCTACGGACCTGCCGGTGCTCACCCCGAAGTACGCCGCCATGTTCAACGTGATTGACTCCTTCGACACGCACGCCAAGATTCCGCAGCACTTCGCTGCCGTCGACGCTGCCGCCAAGGCCGCCGGCAAGATCGCGATGATTTCTGTGGGTTGGGACCCGGGCATG
>JAFWRL010000124.1 GCA_017520105.1 Fibrobacter sp. | reverse complement strand
TCCGGAATTCTTGACCGCACGGTCCATCGCTTCGAGGAGGCAGATGCCATCTTCGCGGGGAGCCGTAATGTGGTGAGCATCGCTAGTGACACCCGCACCGAGCACTTCGCAATAACGCTTGGCGTTACGCTTTTCGGCATGTTCCAGGGACTCGACAATCACGATGCCAGCGCCTTCACCAAGGGTGATGCCGTTGCAGTGGTTGAACGGAGAGCAGCCGTTTTCGTCCAAAGCATGGAGCGAAAGGAAGCCGGAATACGGAACAGAAGCAAAGGAGTCGGATCCACCGGCGATAACGACATCGGCACGGCCTGCACGGATAAGGTCACAGGCCAACGCAATGGAAATCGTACCGGCAGCGCAGGCGTTACCCACGTTCGTCACGATGCCACCGGCATGGCAGGATTCTGCCACCTGGGAGGCAATTGCGGCGATGGGCATTTTTGGAATTTCGTTGGCATTTTTACCGTGGCGGTGGTATTTTTCGATGCTGAGGACTCCACCCACGCAGCTACCAATGATGACGCTTACGCGGCTACTGTCGGCAAAGTCACCGAGACCTGCATCGTTCAGGGCTTCTTTCATAGCCTTGATGCAGAGCTTGGAGGCGCGGTCCTTTTCGTCCGGACATTCAATCTCATCGAGCGTATCACAGTTCACTTCGGCAGCCAAGTCCGCATAACAGTTCTTGGTATCGAGAGAAGTGGTCTTGTGGATACCGGAGACCGAATTCAGAGCGTTTTTCCAGGTTTCTTCAACATTATTGCCTACGGCACAAATCACGCCAAGGCCCGAAACTACACAACGACGGTTATTAGATGTCATAGATTTTCCAAACAATTCTCGAACAACAAAAAGAACTCAATTAAGCCTTGTTCTTTTCAATGAAGGCGGCGATGGTACCGATGCTCTGGAAGTTTTCTTTTGCAACACCAGTCATGGAAACGCCAAAATTGTCATCGACGAAGGAAATGATTTCAAGGGAATCCACGGAGTCAAGACCGATTTCTTCGCCAAAAAGCGGAGTATCGTAATTCAGGACATCACCATCTACGCCGAGATCGGACATAAAGAATGCCTTGAGTTTGCTCTTGATTTCTTCGTTAGCCATATTATTGTATCCTCTTTTGATAAAATTTTAGCACAAAGATAGAAAAATATTTTTTTCATAAATTGTCGGTTTCACAAAAAAAGTATAAAATGCAAAATAAAGCGATAAAAGGAACATTCCGAAAAAACGCCCTTAAAACGTATTGTAAACTCTTTTAAAAAGTATGTTTTCTATAACATTTAAATACCATATTCAGTAACATTATTTGCTAAATTTGAGCCATGATTTCATATGTATTTCCCGGTCAGGGTTCTCAGTTCCCAGGAATGGGCAAAGATTTATTCGATTCGAACGCCGATGTAAAGTCGATGTTCCTCAAGGCAAACGAAATTCTCGGTTTTGACATTACCGACGTGATGTTCAACGGCACCGCAGAAGACCTCAAGCAGACGAAAGTCACGCAGCCGGCAGTGTTCCTGCTTTCTGTCGCTATGGCTAAGGTCCAGGGGGGAAAGCCAGACATGGCCGCTGGGCACTCGCTCGGCGAATTTTCCGCACTTACCGCAACGGGCGCCATCACATTCGAAGCTGGCCTTAAGCTCGTCGCAAAGCGTGCCGAAGCCATGCAGAAGGCTTGCGAACTCCGCCCGGGTACGATGGCCGCTGTCCTCGGCGGTTCCGATGAACTCGTCGAAGAAGCTTGCGCCCAGGTCAAGGACGCAGCAGTTGTTCCGGCAAACTTCAACAGCCCGGGACAGGTCGTGATTTCTGGCGAAAAAGCCGGCATTGACGAAGTTGCCGCCTACCTCACCGGCAAGGTGAAGCGCGTCGTCCCGCTGCAGGTCGGTGGTGCATTCCACTCCCCGCTCATGGAAAGCGCCCGTGCAGAACTTGCGAAGGCTATCGAAGAAACTGAATTTTCGACTCCGGTCTGCCCCGTCTATCAGAACGTGGACGCCAAACCGCACACGGATCCGAACGAAATTAAGGCAAACCTGCTCACTCAGCTCACCTCCCCCGTCCGCTGGACACAGACGGTCAAGAACATGATTGCAGACGGAGCCACCGAATTTAAAGAACTTGGCCCCGGCGAAGTCCTTACCAACCTTATCAAGCGTATCCAGAAATAAGGACGCTATATATAATATACAGGAATTTTATGTGGGATAAATCGTATTTAGAAAAGTTGAGCGAACGCAACGCCAAGGCTCAGGCCGGTGGCGGCGCCGCTCGCATCGAAAAGCAGCATTCTCAGGGCAAGCTCACCGCTCGTGAACGTCTCGAAATCCTTTTTGACAAGGGAACGTTCAAGGAAATCGGAGCCATGCGCCTTTCCCAGAGCATCGAGCTCCCGGAATCCAAGCGCATTTACGGTGACGGTGTCGTGACCGGTTACGGCAAAATCAATGGTCGCCCGGTCTATGCCTGCTCCCAGGACTTCACGGTCAGCGGCGGTTCTCTCGGTTCTGCCCACGCCAAGAAGATTTGCCACGTGATGGACCTCGCCCTTGATTCCATGGTGCCGTTCATCAGCATCAACGATGGCGGTGGCGCCCGTATCGAAGAAGGCGTTAGCTCTCTCGACGGTTACAGCGGCATATTCGCACGTAACACTTGGGCGAGCGGCGTGATTCCGCAGATTTCCGTGATTCTCGGACCGTGCGCCGGTGGCGCCTGCTACTCCCCCGCAATTACAGACTTTATCTTCATGACCGAAAAGACGAGCCAGATGTTCATCACGGGCCCGGCTGTCGTGAAGGCTGTGACTGCAGAAGTCGTAACGCCCGACCAGCTCGGTGGCGCTGGCGTTCATTCCTCCAAGTCCGGCGTTGCACACTTTGTCTATAAAGACGACAAGGAATGCCTCGAAGGCGTCCGTAATTTGCTCAAGTACCTTCCGCAGAGCAACGTCGATAAGTCCGTTGCCCAGGCAGGCACGGTTGTTGACAAGTCGAACGAAATCGAAGAAATCATTCCGGACAACTTCAAGAGAGCCTATGACGTTCGCGATGTGCTCAACTGCTTTGCCGACAAGGATTCCTTCCTCGAAATCCAGCCAGAATTTGCAAAGAACGTTGTCATCGGCTTTATCCGCCTCGACGGTAACGTGATTGGCGTTGTCGCTAACCAGCCGAAGTACCTCGCGGGCTCCTTGGACGTCGATGCGAGCGACAAGGCCGCACGTTTTGTACGCTTCTGCGACAGCTTCAACATTCCTATCCTTACGCTCGAAGACGTGCCGGGCTACATGCCGGGCACGAAGCAGGAACACAACGGCATTATCCGCCACGGCGCAAAGCTTTTGTTCGCTTACGCCGAAGCTACAGTGCCGCGTGTGACACTTATTCTGCGTAAGGCTTACGGTGGCGCCTACATCGCCATGAACAGCAAGAACCTCGGTGCAGACTGCGTATTCGCCCTCCCGATTGCACAAATCGCCGTGATGGGAGCCGAAGGCGCCGTTGACATTCTCCACAGAAAGGAAATCGCTGCGGCTGCTGAACCGGCAAAGGTTCGCGAGCAGTTTATCGCTCAATACGAAGACAAGTACTTGAACCCGTATATCGCCGCTGGCAACGGATTCATTGACGAAGTCATCGAGCCGAAGAGCGTCCGCGACCGTCTTGTTTCTGCGTTTGAAAACTTGAAGAACAAGAAGAAGGCTATTCTCTGGAAGAAACACGGAAATATTCCGCTGTAATTCAGTTTATTGCGAAATTTAAAAGTCCCGATTCAAAAGAATCGGGATTTTTTTGTTATACAAGACTTGACTGGGTCCTTCACTTCGTTCAGGACGACGACGGTTATTCGTCATTCCGAGCAACGCGAGGAATCCAGTAAAGGTTCGGCTAGCGCCTATTGCAGCGTTTTCACGAGGGTTTCGTGCAAGAGTCCGTTGCTGAAAATAACTTGTTCAGAATCGACGAACTGCATGGGAGAACCGTCGATGTGCGTTGATTTGCCACCCGCTTCTTCGACGAGGAGCGCGATGGCCGCAATGTCCCATGGGTAGCTCATGGTCATCACGAAGCAGTCGATGCGGCCGCATGCAGTAAAGCAGCCTTCAATTACAGCAGAACCCAGGCATTTCACACGTTCAAACGTTTCGGCTTCGCGACCAAAGTTGTGGGAATTTTGCGCATTGATTTTTGCAGCATCGCCAACGTTAAAGTCTCCATTCGAAACAATGGCGTGCACAGGATTGGATTCGCGGCTCACATGAATCGGCTTACCGTTCATAAAGGAGCCCAGCCCCTTCACTGCAGTGTAGAGTTCGCCTAGCTTGGGCAAATTCACGACAGCGACAAGCGGTTTTCCCTCGAAATGTAGAGCAATCGAAATGCCCCACAGCGGAATGCCGCGGCTAAAATTTACGGTTCCATCGACCGGGTCGATAATCCAGCGGTAGCGCGGATCGGAGCCTTCGATAACCCCCGCTTCTTCAGTGCGAACGGAATGTGTCGGAAACGCTTTGCGGAGTCCATCGACGATGAGCTTTTCGCTACCGACATCGGCGACAGTCACGACATCCTTTGCGGACTTGTAACGGACATCGCCCAAGTTATTCTGAAGTTCAAGACAAAGTTCGCCCGCCTTGCGGGCAAGTGATTCTGCGACTTTCAAAAATTCATCTGTATTCATTTTTCACTTTTTCAATTAAAGGCGATTCCGGCATAAAGCCTGGACAGGCTCGGGCCGGGAAGACAATGTAAATAGAACCTCACTGGATCCTTCATCTCGCTACGCTCCATTCAGGATGACGAAAGCCTAACCTCTTCCTACTTCCTACCGCCTACATCCTACTGCGGCGCAGTCGCATTCTTTGTCATCTAAAGGGCAAAGGCCGTCCTCTCGTCTATTTCTTGTACGCGCAGCAGCGGAAGCCAATAGTCGAAGACTTGTAGAACGAAGCGACCTCACGGTAATACGTTTTTTCACCGGTCAAGAAAACAGCTTCCTTGCGGGACGGTTTATACGTAAGCCCGTTCGCAAGTGATTTCAACCATTCCTTTCCTCCCTTCTTGTATTCGGAATAGAGAGAGTAGTCCGTACCGACAACCTTACCGTTTGCATCCAAGACATCGTAGAACTGGAGCGTGTCCTTGAAGTTCTTCTTTGTGAGGACTTGGAACAAAGTTCTAGACGTATCGGCAGCATAGACGGTATCGACCTTAGTGCCTTCACGATACAGATAGACGGAGTCTTGCGTGTAGGCCGGACGCGTGAAATACGGGAAAGCACGGTTCGTGCAGAATGCAATAGACTCGTGATCCAGGCCTTCATACACCTTGTAACTGGCCCCTTTCAACACAGCGGCTGTATCTTCGGAACGCCCCATCACCCACTCCTGGTACTGCCCCGGCAAATCCCTTACGCCCATCGGGTTCATGCAATAAGGACTACGTTTGGCAACATCGGCAGCCTTTATGGAATCATTCGTACTCACGTTGCAGTCGTTGAACAAGTCGGTTTCTTCGAGCACACCATAGGAGAGCGAACCACCAGACAAGCAGACCAGCTCCCAATCGCGTTCCTTGCAGAGGGAAACCTCAAAACCGCTGGCCGAAACTTCGCTACAGGCAGCCACAGCTTCGGAATGCAACACATTCGTCATGAACTTTCCGTTGGCATCGCGATGCTCGAACCGTTCCATGCAGAACGACGAAGTATCCGAAGTGGAAACCGCGACAAAGCCTTCCGGACATTTAAGACTATCGGCAAGCGTCCCTGGCGAAACAAAGATGGAATCGGTCAGCGCAACAGAATAATACTTTGACTTGTCGATAGCCCTGATTCGGAGAATCAACGTATCGCCCGGCGCCACCCAGCGAATCGTGTCCGACACAAAGTTCCCCAGGCCGGAGATGTTCTGATTAAAATTGCCGTCGTCATCCCGATCAAAACGAATCTTGTAGTTATCCTCGACACCGGTATATGTGTATTCATGCCACGACTTGTCTAGCTTGTTGTAATATTCAATGACATAGCGCGATACGATTTCATAGCAGTCCTTATCATTGCAGCCCTTCGGGATGACTAGCTCCGAATCGGCAACGATGCCATGGTCGAACTTGAACGGATCGACGCTACGGCTCCAGAAAATAGCAAGCCTATTATTGCTGTCCAGTTTTGCAAACCCGGGGAACAGCGAATCCTCGACCGTGAAAATTTTCTTCGGCATGAGCGGGGCGATGGAATCCGTCGTCTCGACATACTTGCACGCATCGACCGCAATTTTGGTATCCGCTTCGGAACCGGTATGGTTGCCCGCCATATCCCAGGCAGAAATGGCAACGGTATATTTATACTTCTTTGTATTGGATTGCGTGCGAAGCCCTTCAACATACAAGCGGAAACGATTCTTGGAAATGCTATTGGGGTCATAGCCTTCCCCATCCAAAACAACTAGATGGAGATAGTTCTTGACCTTGTGAGGAACGTCTTCTTCGAGCTTGACGGAATGGTCGTCTTTAACAAGCATCGCATGGCGCTTGTAATATTTATAACCTTTGTTATCGACACCCGCCGGAGAAATAAGCGTCACCTCAAGATCACGGATATCCTCATCGGGATCCTCGGACCACAGACGGATATTATAACCATAAATCGCCCCGGACTCTAGCCCCGGCGTATTCAAATCGGCCCTATCCGTCGGGCGGTACCATTCAAACATCGCACCCGTTGACCATACAGAGTCCTTGAGCGGTTCGACAGAAGATGGCGGCTGGTTATCGCCGAAACGCAAGAACAGACGTTGCACCGCCCCCGGATCTCCACCATCGGAATATTCGCAGAACATCACCACCTGAAGGCTGTCATAACCTTTCTCGATATATTTCTTCGCGGAATCCGTCAAGTCGAGCGTATCGAAGTCGCTGCCATTCGGAACATATTCGTAAAAGTCCGCTTGAGCAATCTGCTTGTCGCTCACGGACAGTGTCGCCGTATCTACGACAAGCGTATCAAGCCAAACGCGCAAACCGGAATAATCATCCGTGCGAATCGGGAGACGGTACCGGATTTTGAAGCAAGTGGAACTGTCCTTTGCATCCGCAGAGCACGTATTCAAGATGGAATATTCGGAGATTTCCCTGTCAAACATGTATTCAGTGCCCTCGTCGTCGTCAGAACAGGCGAAGAGGAACAGAGCAAAGACCGATAAGAGATAAATTTTAAAAAAGCGCATAGAGTTCACGCAATTAATTTAGAAAAAAAGGAGTTACGAGATTTGAGTTACTAGAGATTGCAATATCAATAATTCTTTAAAAAAAGAAAACCGGGCGCTTATGCGTCCGGCCTTCAAATTCGTTCAAAGCGTAATTAGTTGGCTTCTTCCGGATAAACGGAGACCTTCTGGCGCTTTGCATCGAGACGTTCAAACTTCACCTTGCCGTCAACGAGCGAGAACAAGGTAAAATCCCTGCCCATACCAACGTTGTTGCCCTTGTGGAAGTGAGAGCCACGCTGACGAACGATGATGTTGCCAGCCTTGACGGTTTCGCCCGCGTACTTCTTGACACCAAGATACTTGGCGTTACTGTCGCGGCCGTTACGTACTGAACCTTGACCTTTCTTATGTGCCATGGATTAAGCCTCCTTAGCCTTACGCAAAGAGTTCTTCTTGACCTTGGCAGGCTTCGGAAGGCCCTGAGCGATTTTTTCCTTGCGAGTGAGCGGCTTGTTCTGAACCTTCTGCTTAGCAAGGGCAGCCACGCGAGCGCGGTTGCGGGTAATAACTTGAGGGTCAACGACTGCAGATTCAGCGCCGGAGCGGAGTTCCGTGACGAGCACCTCGGTATAGCCCTGACGATGGCCGTTACGACGTTCGTAACGGGTACGACGCTTCTTCTTGAACACGATGATGGTGTCATACTTGCCGTGGGCAAGGACTTCGACCTTCACGGAGGCGTCATTCAGGACAGGGGTGCCGACTTGCACTTCTTTTCCTGCGAAAAGAAGAACGGACTTGAGCTCCAGTTCAGAACCAACAGCGGCGTCGATTGTCGGGAGCTTGTAAGCCTTGCCGAGTTCGACTTTATACTGGAAACCACCTGTTTCAACAATAGAATACATTTTGTAATCCTTTTTAGGTTGCTATTGGAGTCCCAAATTTAGTAATAGTGCACAGAAAATCAAAGGGGCGCAGAGGTGAAAAATGAGAAAAAAATGCTTTTTCGAAATGTAACTGGATCCTTCGACTTCGTCTCAGGATGACGAGAGAGCCTGCTTAGGATGACTTGAACAAGACTAAAATGGCAAAATCTGGAGCATTTTCTAAGGACTAACAAATAACAACCAATGGCTAATTTGCTAAATTATCGCTGAATTTTATAAAGGATTCTCCGAATGAGCAAAATTATTAGCCTTGACGGCGACTGGCAGATGATCTGGGACACGGAAGACACGGGCATCTCCAATCGCTGGTATGCAACGTATCCTGACAAAACACAGACTGTTAGCGTACCCCACATTTGGGAAAAAGCGTTCGACAAACTTTTGATGGCCCAGGACTGCGCTTTTTATTTCAAGAGATTCACGATTGACGACGAAAAGCAGGTCACGAAGCGTATTTTCCTCCGATTCGAAAAGATTGCGACACACGCCACTATCTGGCTCAACGGCAAGTTCCTCGGCGACCACTTCGGCGCCTACACGTCCTTTGTCGTCGAAACGCAGAAGGCTATCAAGCTCGGCGAAGAAAACATTCTCTGCATCCGCGTGGCGAACATGGGTGCAACGAACAGCCGTATCGACTTTGGCCGCGAAAGCAAGGAAGGCGCGAACGACCGCTACGCCCATCCGGGCGAGATGCCAGTTGGCCTCCCCTGGTCGCAGTATCCGTATGGCGGTATCTGCGGGCACGTCGATTTGATTCTCGGCAACGCTGCATTTATTTCGGATATCCACGTCGAACCGGACATGGACCAGGAACGCGTTTCCGTCGAAGCGTTCTTCAACAACCCGCGCGGTTACCAATCTAGGCTCCGCATCCTCATGAGGAATCCGAACGGCGATGTCTATGAGTTTTTCAAGGACGTGAAGCTGGAAAAAGAAAACGCCACGCAGAAGCTACTGCTCGGCATCAAGGACTGGAAGAAGGACAAGTGCGTCTGGAGTCCGGAACGTCCGAACCTGTTCGCGATTGAAATGCAGCTCGAAATCAAGGGCGCCAAGGGCAAGGCTCCGGAATACACCTTTCCCGTCGTGAAAACATTCGGCTTCCGCAAGTTCGACTGTCTCAAGGGCGACTACTACATCAACGATTCCATCGTGAAGCTCATTGGCGTGAGCTATAACCAGCAGTGGAGCGAAGGCGGCCTCTGGACAGACCAGAACCCGGCTCTCGAGAAGGACTTGAATGCAGTCAAGGCGGCGGGCTTCAACGTCATCCGTTCTTGCGGCGCTCCGCTCAGCAGCACGGCTCTCGATATTTGCGACAAGATTGGTCTTTTCGTGTTCCAGGAATTCCCGATCCATACGATGCGTTCTACGGCACAGGGTCTTGAAATCACGAAGAAGCTCATCAACGACATGGTGAAGGACCAGCACAACCATCCGTGTATCGCGGCATGGATTCTCGGTTCCGAAAACGGGACGTTCATGCTCCAGAACGGAAACAAGCTCCTGAACGCCATCAGTCCGATTGATACTTGCCGTGCCGCCATCAGCAACTTCAACAGTATTTATCTCGACAACGAGGCGAACTTCCATAAGGATACGGGTAAGATTATCCCGGTTTCTATCGACCGCATTTCGCAGTACGCGACGATGCGTATCAATCCTCGCGAGAACCCGAGTGCAGCCTACACGCACTACCTCGCCCACATGTTCGACAAGGAAGATCCGGAACTCGCTGTTCCTGACACGGGTCTCGGCGACAGCCACTTCCAGGACGAAGAAGAACCGATTTTGAACGATATCGAGAACAAGGTCCTGGTGACGCTCAAGAACAACACGCTCTTCCCGAAGCGCGCGACCACCATTGCCGGTCCCCGCAGCGTCAAGAGCCAGAAGGCCATCAAGAACGAATTCAAGTCCGTCGAGACGTTCGTCGCCGATGACAAACTTTCGATTTGGCCAAACTTTGAATCTTTCAATGCCGATGTCTATCGCATTGCGCTCAAGAGCAAGTACGACCAGATTACGGCCTTCCAGAGCAACCCGCAGATTTCGGGATTTTTCCTCGACCAGTGGGCGGACAACGGCACAGACTTTAGCGGCCTTAACGATGAAAACAGAAAATCGAAGGGCAGCCAGATTCTGAGTTTCGCACGTGAAATCACGACTCCGAGCCGTGTGTTGATCAGCGAACTTGAGCATGTCGTCGCTCCGCAAAACGAAGTCAGCTTCCAGCTTACGCTTTTGAACAACAACCGTCTCGAAGATGTGGAAATTGAAGTTTCCCTCCTCGACAGCAAGGATAAGGTGCTCAGCACGCAGAAGGTTTTGCCCGAAGAACCAGCCGACAAGAAGACGCTTACGCAGCTTGGCATTTGCACGTTGATGGCCCCGCGCACAACCGGCACATACAAAATCAAGCTCACGCTCAAGGAAAACGGCAAGGAAGTCCACTCCAGTTTCGAGGACTTGATTGTCATCGAACAGGCGGACGTAAAGGAAGCCATGAGCAAGGTCTGCTTCCTCGACAACTACGACGAATCGAGCGACGCTCTTGCCGCACTGGACGGTTCTGAACAAATTATCTTCACTGCAAACTTGAGTTCTTGGCCAGACGAAATTCTGAACAAGATTATCGACGTCACGAAGAACGGAGGCAAGACTTTGTTGCTCTCCGATATGACAACCGAAGATATCGACCTGTTGAACCAAAGCCATCACTTTGAACACAACATCGAAGCGCATTGGACAACTGGAGCAAACGAATTCAGTTTGCACTACTTGCCGAAGGATTCCCCGCTCCTCGCGGTGTTTGGCGGCAACGGAGTTCTCGACCACAACTCTGCTTCGGCAATGCCAGGCATTTCGTTGAACGAACTCGACGGAGCGAAGGTCTATGCTCGTTCTGTGTCACTCAAGGACGGCGAAATCAAGACGGGCGTGGATTTGCAGCTTGTGCCGTTCGGCAATGGCCAGATTATGTTCAACCAGTTCAGCGTGATTGAAGGCTTGGAAACGAACGCCCTTTCGGATTCGCTGTTCACGGCAATTGTGAACTTGCTGTAAGCTATATCGCAAGGCACTTCGTCATGTTGAGAGGCTCCGCCTCGAAACATCCAGTAAAGTCTAGCCGACAAGCTTTGAATTTTCAAGAGTCCCGCCGCAAAGCGGGACTTTTTTACATGTCTTATTATACAAGAAGGTGATCCCAGCATCCCGGAACTTGTCCGAGACAGGCTCAAGCCGGGATGACAACCTTATGAGTGCAGGGTGACAACCTTAATTGTCTCTACATCCTAAGCGGCATTTGGATGTGACAACGCTGAAGATTCATCATCCTGACACGCAAATGGAAGGATCCAGAACATCACCCATTGAATGTTTCTATATTTTCCCGTATGACACAGAATAACGTTAATTTGGAAAAATACTCTGACGAACTCGCCAACAACGCAAAGAACGCGAGCAAAAAAATTCGTACCTTGAGCGCCGAAAAGCGCGCCGCTGTACTCGCACGTGTTGCAGAAATTCTCCGCGCAAAGAAGCCGGAAATTCTCGCTGCCAACAAGATCGACCTCGAAGCCGCCGCCGGCAAACTTGACGATTCCAAGATGGATCGCTTGACTTTGAACGACGCCCGCATCGAATCGATGGCCAAGGGCGCCGAAGAAATCGCCGCATTCACCGACCCGCTCGGTCGCGTTCTCGAATCGCGCAAGCTCAAGAACGGCATCAAGATTAGCCGTGTCGCCGTGCCGATAGGTTCTGTGTTCTTCATTTTTGAAAGCCGTCCGAACGTGACGATTGACGGTGCTTGCCTTTGCTTCAAGGCCGGCAACGCCGTGATTCTCCGTGGCGGTAAAGAATCGCTCAACTCCGCAAAGTGCCTCGCCGGGATTTTCCACCAGGCACTTGAAGAAAACGGTGTTGACAAGGACGCTGTGCAGCTCGTGACCGAAACAAGCCATGACCTCGTGGGCATGCTTTTGCAGCGCAATGACTGCCTCGACCTCGTGATTCCTCGCGGTGGCGAACGCTTGATTCGTGCAGTCGTGGAACAGAGCAAGATTCCTGTCATCAAGCACTTCAACGGCATCTGCCATGTTTATGTCGATAAGTCCGCCGACATCGAAAAGGCCGTGAACATCCTCATCAACGCCAAGACGCAGCGCACTGGCGTGTGCAACGCCATGGAATGCGTGATTATCGACCGCCACATCGATGCAGCGAACGTCAAGAAATTGCTCGATTGCCTCGCCGACCGTGGCGTGGAACTCTTTGGCAAC
>JAFWRL010000123.1 GCA_017520105.1 Fibrobacter sp. | reverse complement strand
TCCATCGCATACGAAAGTTCTCTCGAAAGGAATCCACCGCGCTTACGGAGCCTCTGGAGCGCCACAACTTCACGATGGCCATCCTCGCGGGGTTCGCCAATTTTCGTAGCAGCACCTTCGCCATTCAAATCCTGCTGCATGCGTTTCACGACTTTATGAATATCCTTTCTGAAAAAATCACCCCCAATACGGAACCAGCTTGCAAAAAGGAAATAGAACCCGACAACACCCGCCAAGAGGATGGGGAGCATCACCACGCCACCCGCCTCGTACGTATTCCGCAGGGATTCTATGAATATGTAGTACGTATTAGTCATAAAGACTACTTACTTTCCTTCCCGAAGACTTTATTCATAAGCGAGGTACTTTGCACGTAAAGTTCACTCGTAATCTTTTCGATTTTTTCACTCAACAGGCCATGTAAAATCATCACGGGGATAGCGATGATCAAGCCGGTTTCAGTCGTGACAAGCGCTTCGGAAATACCACCCGCAAGCACGCGGGCGTCGTTTGTTCCAACTTCGGTAATCACGGTAAAGAGTGTGATGATACCCGTCACCGTACCCAGCAAGCCCAAGAGTGGAGCGATAGTTCCCATTGCAGCGAGGAGGCCCATGCGGCGTTCCAATTTCGGTTGCTCACGGAGCAGAGCTTCTTGCAAAGAGCGTTCCGCATTTTCGCGAGTGTCGTTTACCTTATTGAGCACCGCAAAAAGCACCATCGCAAGGCTTGTCTTTTTATCAAGGCAAAGATTTGCAGCATCTTCATACTTTTTCTCCGCCACAAGTGCATTCATCTTCTTGGTGAAACGGCGACCAAGATGTCCGCGATAAGTCAACACAATGAATCGCTCAAGGAACAGGAGAAGCGCGATAATCGCCACCAACATAAGCGGATACATCACAATGCCTCCCTTCTTAAAGAACGCCCTGAATTTTTCGGTCCAAGTGAGTTCTTTAGTATCTGTAATGGAATTCTTAATCGCCTTGTTCTGCAGCACATCCAGAGGTATTGCGACGGTAGCAGACTGCGATGCACTTGCCGCAGCGCTAGGCAAACTCCCCACTTGATTCACGGTAGCCTTGATGTTCGCCGCCATTTCCGTCGGCAAGTTTGCATTCCATTCAAAAACTTTTCCTTGCAGCGCACCTGAACGCAGCAGCGCCTGCACATCGCCATTGTCACCAGCGACTTCGCCGAGGAATACCGTTCCCAAGCGCAAGCGATTTACGTTCACATCCGGGCGGGAACCCACCTGCGAGAGTTCTGCACCATAAAATTGAGTATAAGTTAGTTCATGGCGAGCAAGCAAATCCATCATGTAACCCTGCACCGCAGCAATCGTATTCGGAACTTTCTTTTCGGCTTCGGCACTGGCCTGCCTCAAGCGCAACAGGCGTTTATTCATACCGACCGGGTAATCGCCTGCGACATCGCCTAATGTTTTTTCAATCGAAAGTTTCACCTGCGTGTTGAGCGCATCGAATGCAATTTCTTCGCCCTTGGCTTTTTCTTCCACTTCTTCAGTGACGTTCTTGCTCGCCATCACTTCTTCAGTGACGCGGCCCAAATCCGTCGAAAGCTTGGAGTAGCGGCCATCGAGTTCACGTGTAACGTTCTGGTGTTCTTCAGTTAATTGCGATTCGGCATAGCGGTTGCTCCAGTGCTTGGCATCAAGTTTTTCGAGGGAATCCGCTTTTTGCATACGGATGCGCGTGAGCGTTTCGACTTCGCGCTGCAAATTGCGCACTTCGACTTGCAACAAAGAATCCTTGATGCGGGCTTCGTCTTCGGCGTTCTTCTTGTCACTCGACCACGGCCATGCAAATGCAGAAGAGGCGAGCATCATGACAATTGCAAAAAACTTCACTGGATGAACGCCTACGGCGTTCGCAGTTTCGGCTCGGTCATGCCAGAAAAAAAACTTTCTGTCGCGACGTTCGCCTTGCACTGGATTCTTCGACTTCTCTTGCGCGGAGTTTATCCCGGACTCCGTTCCGGGACTCAGAATGACGTACGAGGCGAGTGCAGCAGAACCGCTTGCGGTTTCTATTGCCGAGCCGATGTTGTCATGCGCTTGCGCAACGACGTTTTCCCTTTCGTCTCTCGTCTGTAGGGCTACGCCCGTTCTTTCGTCTAAAATCATCACTTATCCCCTCCCACCACAGACAAACTTACAGGTAAATTCACAATCTGGGGCGGCTTTTTCGCCTGCTTCACATCAATCGCAAGTTTCACGGCAGCGCGTTCCTCAAGATTCAATTCTTCATTCCATTCATAAACGATTTTATCGTTTTCCCTCTTACGTTCCAGGCGACCGTAAGAGGCACCGTTTTCATCGACATAAACCATCCACTGGTTGCCAATGCGGAGAACCGACGCATTTACGATTTCGCCATTTTTGCGAGTGAGCGGGCTATTGACAATGGCCACTTCATCGCCGAACTTGATTTCTTCGTTCAGCAGAGACTTCAATCGAGAAAAGGCTTCTTCTTCAGTCACGTTGCCGCTTTCGATTTCACGGGTCAAGGACTTTGCACGGTCCAAGCGTTTGTCGCGTTCCCACGGGAGCGTCTGCGAAATTTGCGTTTCCAACTGCTTGCTGATTTTTGCAAGTTCCTGGCGCAAGGCCCTGCGTTTTGCCGCCACATTTTCGCTCTTGTTCTTTGCACGCGCCTGTTTGTTGCGCTCTTGCTGGAGGTTCGAAGCCACCTTGCGGATTTTCACGTTCAAACTATCAATTTCCGAATTGCGGCGTTCCGTGTCAGCCTTGTACCGCTGTTCGAGCGTCTTGTGCCGAGAAGCATCGGCCCGCAACATCGAATCTGTCGCAGCAATTCTTATATTCAAATTTTTGATTTCAGAATTCAGCTTTTCCTTTTGCATTTTCAAGTCGCGGATTTCGGACTCGTAGTCTGCAAAAGCAAGACCCGAAAGCGAGAAAATCAAAAGCACCAAAGGCAATATATTCAATCTTTTCATATCTATTCCAAATAGGTTATATCTAAATTACATTATTTAAACACCTGAGCCACTTAAAAATGTCACCAAGTTTTGAATTTTTCAAAAATTTATTGACACTCCGTTTTTTCATCAACATCCTTGCACCAGTACTTACAAATGCTTAAATCCCAAGTCAAGGCGACAGACAACTTTCCTTTTTCGCGTTCCACGCCAACCAAACGTTGACTTTCACGACAAACATTCTCGACTTCACGTTTCAGGATTGTCGATTTCAAGCCTTCAATGTAATACCTGCTTACAAGTGCACTTTTACACTGCGGATAATCCCTCAAATTCCAATCACGGTCGGCACACCAAGTCCACAGATACACCTTACAATTGGTCTTTTCAGCACCTTCCAAACATTCTTTTTCCAGCGCAGAACAATCTGCAATATGGTTACTTTCAAAATTACTCGCCACGCAATAGCGTTTTAAACCATCTGCATAGGCATTCGCCTTGTCTTCCGCATTTATCGTATCTGGCAAGAACAGCGACCACTTCGTCGTATCAAGTTTCATCGCCGCTTTTACGTTGGATGCATAGCAAGCCTTTACATGTCTATTATAAACGGAATCTCTATAAATTTCTGTAGAACGTTCATTTGCTTCAATCATACTCTTGTCACTCGGACTCCACCAATGCGCATCTTCATCAATCAATTCACTAATTGCTCAAGAACACGCAATATCCTGATAAAGTCGGCATCCCCGTGAATCCCAGCTATCAGAAAGATCTCCCTCCGTATCCTCACAATTACTCCAAGCTATATGAGAAAAGTTAACACCATCACCACCGACATCAATCGTAATCGTCGTCTTCGCCATACCGCTAAACACGCCCATCCCGTTTTCGATGTTCGATTCCGGGATAAAACGAGAATCTGAGACAGACCGTTTAACAGTCTCTATATAGTCAACGTACGCATCGTCGGTCGAATAAAAATCTACCGAAATACTTCCCACCGGAAGCATCATATTCATCAGGTAAAGCGTGTCAAGAATCTTGTTTCCAGCGACTGTACGATTTGATGAAAAGCCTAGATTTTGCTGTTTTTCCAACGGATCATGCATAGCAATTCCGCGATAACCAGTTTCATCGGCATCAGTCACACC
>JAFWRL010000122.1 GCA_017520105.1 Fibrobacter sp. | reverse complement strand
GCCGATGCGTTCTGTGTGGAAGTGTACGTTCCCTTCTTTGTCGTGGCAGGCGAAATACAGGTACGGGATGGTCATGTATTCCGTGCGCTCGCCGTTCTTCCGCTTGGCTTCGTTTTCGAAAACTTCGGACAATAGGGATTGCTTACCGTCATGGGCGTGGAAAATAGCGGAGTAGAGGTCTCGCTGCCAAATTTCGCGATTTGAAATTTCATTGTTCGATTTGGCGAAAAAATGTGTCGAGATGGCCTTGTTTCCACTTGTCAAGAATGCCCGGAGTCGGGCTTCCATTGGCGCTGCGAATAAACCCGTGCGGTCTGCTTGTTTCGTATTCCAAGAACAGCGAAGCCATCTTGCCTGCAAAATCAAAAAGGTGCGTTTCGTCCAGATTGCCGTCAATGACTAGATAGCGCTGGACTTCTTCATCCATTTTCATGTAATTCGGAACACCGTCTGTTTCTTTGACGAGGTAGGCGAGAATCACGTTCCGGAGCATGTCCGCGTTCAGCTTTTTCTTGTGCAGGTCGTCGCCGATGAGGATTTCCATGAGAAAACGGTCAATCATCATGGAATTGAACCCGGCAAGAGACGCCTTTCTTTGAATCCATTTTAACCGGAACCACTGTTCTAGTTTCGGATCGGGGAAAAGGACGACCGGAGCTTCGAAGGGATTTTTCCAAGCTCTAGAAATCTCGTCAATCATCTCTTCGGCGAGGTTTTCGATGTTCAGCGCAAATTTCAAGTATAGCATGGTTATAATATATCTTTTGTTTCTGTCATTTTTTGGCATCCGTTGTCGAATTCGACAGAAAACCATTTTTCCTCGATGACCTCGTAGTCGGAACCGCCGTTGAATACGTTGGCGTTGCCATAGACTTCGTAGCCCTTGCGCATGGAAACCAAGCAGGCGAATTTTTCGGAGAGGATTTTGCAAACTTCGGTGACATCATCTTCGGGAATGTTCTTGCTGTCCTCCTGGCCGTTGTCGCTTTCATCGTAGAGACTTACACTTAGGCGGTCGCCGCATTTACGCAATGCAAAAGAATATTTCTTGTACGTAAATAGCGAATTGGATATTGCAGAAAACTCGGCGAGAGTTTCCGCATTGCAGAAAATAGAACCAATGACACTGTATTCGTAATCCATCAGTTGATAATATAGTTATTGAAAATCAGGTTATAAGTTTTAGGGGCTCGGTTTTGGGAATTCGGGTAGTCGAATGGAGACGGTTTATCTCTCGTCTTTTACATAATACGCTCTCTGTCATAAATAGACATTTACATTTTATATATTTAAAACGATAAATAATATAGCGAACCGATAATAGAGGCTTTTATATAATGAGATTTATCCATACCGCGGACTGGCATCTTGGCAATACGATGCACGATATTGACCGTACTCATGAAACGGAGTCGTTTTTGGAGTGGCTGAAAACAGAAATTGCGGCTGCTGGTGCCGAGGCGCTTATTATTGCGGGCGATGTTTTTGATGTGGTGAACCCGTCGAATATTGCAAAGAAACAGTATTACCGTTTTTTGGCCTCGCTGCTCCAGACGAAATGCTCGAATGTTGTCGTCATTGGCGGAAACCACGATTCGGGTTCGCTTCTTGACGCTCCTGCCGAGATTCTTGATGCGCTGAATATCAAGGTGGTGGGCTCTATCAATAACCGCTGTATAGACGACTTAGTTGTTGAATTGAAAAATGGCGATGGCCAGGCGATTGGCATTTGCTGTGCGGTACCGTTCATGCGGGATATGGAACTGGAACAGTTTTACAAGTCTAGCGCTGGTGGCAGTTCTGGCAACGAAAATGGCGATGAAGATGGAGCAAATGACAAGGATTTATTGAAACGCCTTTATGCAGATGTGTATCGCCGTGCGGTTGAGCTGCGTGGCGAACGCAATATTCCGGTTGTGGCGACGGGGCATCTGTTCGCAGCGAACCTTTCGGGCCGCGATAGCGAAAGTGTTGCGCCTGAAACCGCCGAAAATTTCGCAAACGCTGAAAATATTGTACGGCCTGCAAAGGCCGTAGATGATGGCGTTCGCGAAGTTATCGGGACGCTTGGCAATGTGGATGTTACGGCGTTCCCGAGTGAACTGGATTATGTAGCGCTTGGGCATATCCATTACACGTCCATGGTTGCGAAAAATCCGAAAGTACGGTATTCCGGCTCGCCTTTCGTGATGGGTTTTGACGAGGCGAAGTGCAAACGCTATGTGCTCTCGGTCGATGTTTTGCCGAATGCGGATCCGACGGTTATCAAAGTTGAAATCCCGAAGACTGTGCGGTTTGAACAGTTCAAGGGCGACCTGGAAACGCTCAAGCGGAACTTGCGAAATCTCGAAACGGAACTGCTTCTAAATCCGATGGAAACGTATGTGGATTTGTTGTTGACTTCGGGTAATTTCGTGAGCCTGAACGAAGCGCTTGCAGCCGAAGAAACGGGCAAGCATTTTGTGGTCAAACGCCACCGCATTTCCCGTGACATTTTACGTGGTGTGAATAGCTTTGACGATTGCGTGGAATCTACAAAGCAATATACGAAAGAAGATTATTTCAGAATGCTCATCGCGTCGAACGCCCAAAAAAACGAAGATTCCGAAGTCGTCAAGAATCAGTACGACAAATTTATTAGTTTGTTTAACGAAGCTGTCGCCAAGGCGCACGAGAACGCATAAGAGGAAACGATGAAGATTAAGAAGATTGAATTCTGCAATATCAATTCCTTGGCGGGTGAATGGACGATTGATTTTGAAAGTCCTGACTTTGCAAATAGCGGCATGTTCTGCATTTCGGGCCCGACGGGTTCCGGGAAAACATCTATTCTCGATGCGATTTGCCTTGGGCTTTACGGTGCGACGCCTCGATTGAGAGCCATTGTCGGCGATTCCAACGAGGTGATGACTTACGGTTCCAAGAACTGTTATGCAAAAGTGACCTTTGAATGCCGTGGTAATTTGTATTCCGCGTGTTGGGATCAACATCGAGCCGCAAGGACGAATAAACTCCAAAAATATTCCTGGGTGCTGCTAAACGAAACTACGGGCTCAACAGAGGCCTCCTTTTCGAAACAGTCCGAAATTGAAGCGACGATGACGCGCATCATTGGCCTTGACTTTGATCAGTTTACCAAGTCGATGATGCTTGCGCAGGGCGAATTCAACAAGTTCTTGAAGTGCAAGGAAAACGAGCGGGCGGCGATTCTTGAAAAGTTGACGGGAGACAGTATTTATCGAAAAATTGCCGTTGCCGTACATGATTTGTATGCGAGTGCAAATAAGGCCGTCGAGGATGTTGAAAATAAGATTGGCGCGGTGACTTTGCTTACCGAAGAAGAACTTGCGAACTTGAATGCGAAAATTGACGATGCGACTTTGCAAAAGAAGTCCTTGAGCGAGAATGTCGAACGGCTATTGTTTATTTGTGCCTGGTTCGAAAACTTGCACGGGATTGAATCGCATCTAAAAACGGCGCAAGACGAACTGGGAAATGCCGAGCGCGAAAAGGCAGAATTCGAGCCGAATCGCGAAAAGCTGGAACGTGCGCTCCGTGCACAAGAGGTGGAATCCTCGTATGTGGAATTTAATTCCGTTCGAGAACGTTTGGCGCACATGAAGACGCAACTTGGTGAATGCCAAAAGATACTTCCAGATGCTTTATCGGAGTTGGAAAAGGCTTCGAAGAATTGTCGCGAAAAACAGGATGTCTTTGAAAAGAGCAAGACTGAATATTCTGCAAATGAATCCTTGTGGCTGCAAGTCTCTTCTTTGGATGGCGATATCCGTAATGTAGGTACACAGCTGAAAAATGCGGAATCGGATGCATCAAAGATTGTAACGGAAATTGGAACAACGCAGAAGAAAATCGAGGAAACTGGCAATCGTATTTCTGAAAATGAAAAAGCGCTGGAAAGCGTTAATAAATACCTTTCCGAAAATGAAAAAGATGAAGCGATTGATGGAATGCTTTCGCTTTTGAAATCGCAGGCTTCGGAATGGAAGGCGGAAAATGCGAATGTTGTCCAGAGCTCGGTAACGCTTGAAGAACAGAAGAAAAAATTGCAGGAATTCGATGCGGCTTCTGAACAGCAAATGCAGAATTTGCGTGGTTTGCAGGATTATTTGGCTGAACATCAGGCCGATGCGGACCTTGTGAATCTTTTGCCCGAAATGAATGGCTACGCGAAGGATGTGGAAAACTATCACAGGGAATCTGCGCGGTTACAACGTGAAATGGAATCGAAGCAGAATCAGCTTGCGAGTTTAGCTAGTGAGCGCGAACAGGCCCAGGCAAATTTAAATGCGCTGCAGAAAGATAAAGAAATAATTATCCAGGAAGATATTCCTGTTGTTGTTGCGGAACTTCGCCATAACTTGAAACCGGGTAAACCTTGCCCTGTTTGCGGTTCTTTGGAACATCTCTCTTGTGAAGAATCGGCGAAGATTGAAAACGGAGCTGATCGACTGAATGATTTTGCTGCCAAGTTGCGCAAGATTAATGGTGAAATGGAAAAGGTCCAACGTCAGTTGGATAGCTTTGTTACGCAAGAACGGAACTATCGAGAAGTTCTTTGCGAGAGCGAGCTAAAGTTGAAAGATGAAGCGAAAAATGAGGCTGCTTCGCTTGAACTTTTGAATGCGAAATTAGAACCTTGGAAATTCACGGCGACACTTGATTCTGTCCGTCCTATTTTGCAGGACCTGCAGACATTGAAAACAACGTATTTGCAGAAAAAAGAAAGTGCGGATGTATTGCAGAACAAGGTCAACAACGCTGCGATTGACCGTGCAAAACTTGATGGCGAATTGAACATTACTGCCGAATCGATTAAAAAGACGCAGGAAAAGTTGCAGGTGCTTTCGCAGAAAATCGAGGAATCGCTTGAACCGTGGTTCTCGAATATTCGCATGGAAGAAGTGGATGCTTTACTTGCGGAACTGGAAAAGAAAAATCTCTACTGGAAAAAGGCGCAGGAGAGAATAAATGAAGTTGAGAAATACTTGGATACGGATCGCTCTAACCAAGGCCAGCTTAAGGAAGGTCTTGAACAGGCGCAATCTAGACTCGATGATGCAAATAGCAAGGTCGAAGAATCGAGAAAAAAACTTTCTGCCCTTGACGCAAAGCGTAAGGAACTTTTTGGCGAAAAATCTGTTGACGAAGAACGTAAAAATGCTCGTGAACGCCGCGACAATGCGGAACGTTTTGCAAATGAAGCTCGTCTTGTAGAACAGCAGAAGCGCGAAACGAAGGTGGCGTTGGACAAGTCGATTGCGGACTTGAACACTCATATTGCAGAAACGGAACCGAAACTTGCGGGACTGCAAACGCTTTTCCTCGAAAATTTGACATCGAAAAATTTTGCGGATGAGCAGGAATTCCTGGCGGCAAAACTTCCGGAATCGGAACGCAAGTCGCTCCAGCAATCGCAAAAACGCATAGAAGAAAAATTGACAGCGGCGCAAACGTCGGTCAAGAATTTTAACGACCAGTTGGCGGAACACCAGCAAAAGCGCAACTTCGAAGAATCCGAAGATGTGGCAAAGCAGAATCGCGACACGGTAAAGACGCAGCTAAACGAATGCACCGTGAATCTTGCGACCTGGACGGAACAGCGGAAGAACGATGCCCAGCTCCGTCAAAAGTTCAACGACATGCAGGCGGAACTTTCTGCGCTCAAGTCCAAGCGTGCGGATTGGGAACAGATGCAACGCTGGTTTAACGGCAACAGGCTTGAAACGGGCAACGGCGATGTTTTCGTCAAGTTCATCCAGACGATTACGCTCCGCAATTTGTTGAAAATCGCCAACGGCTATCTGCGCGATATGTTCCCGCGATATGAAATGGTGACCGAGCCGAATACGCTCAACATCCAGCTTGTGGATCATGACAACAGCGATGCCGTGCGCCCGATAGACAACATCTCCGGCGGCGAAGGCTTCCTTGTGAGTCTCTCCTTGGCGCTTGGCATTTCGACGCTTGCGAGCCGCAACGTGCGCATTGATTCCATGTTCCTCGACGAAGGCTTTGGAACGCTTGATTCCAAGATGCTCCAGGAAACGGTCATTGTGCTCCAGAAAATGCAGCAAGAAAAGGGCAAACTTTTGGGCGTCATCACGCATGTGGACTTGGTCAAGAGCGAACTCCCCACGCATATCGAGGTTACGCCGAACGGTGGGCACAGCGTCCTTAGCGGTGCAGGCGTGAAAAATTCTCAATGATGCATCGCATTTTGCTATAATTGGCGCAAAGTATAATATGTGTTTTGTCGAGAAGGAGTGAAAACATGCGAGCGCTGTTATGGATGACTTTGTTTGCGGTATCGGTCATCTTTGCTGAACCGGTAAATCTTGCCCAGCTAAAAGATGATTATATCGCTCAGTCCGGCGACACCCTCACGGATACGCTGAGTGGCGACTATATGCTGTCGATTGCTGATGGTGCTGAAGTGGTGCTCAAAAATGTGGTTGTTGTCGGGGATGAGTATGCACATGGTGGAGCGGGGATAACTTGCAAGGGCTCCTGCACGATTATTCTCGAAGACTCGAATTATGTCAGACCTTTTAGTCAGGAGGCTCCCGGTATTTATATACCGGAAGGTCACACGCTTGTTATTGATGGCCCAGGTTCCCTTGATGTCCGTTCCGACGGCTTTTCTGCGGGCATTGGTGGCAGTGACAGATTTCATCCCTGTGGCGATATTGAAATTCGTGGTGGCGTAATTACTGTTAACGGAGGGACTGCTTCGGCGAGTATCGGCGGTGCAGACGGCGGCAAATGTGGCAATATCCTGATTAGTGGTGGAACTATTTATGCTAAGGGACATAATGGTGCTGCTGCCATTGGATGCGGTAAACTTGGAAAGTGTGGCAATGTTACGATTACTTCCGGGGTGAAAAAGATTGTTTTGGAAAAAGATTCTGGAACCGTAAGTAGTATTGGGTTGGGAAGTGTCGGCATTCGCGGCAAGATTGTTATTGATGGGATGGAAACAGAAAAAGTGACGGACAGCGTGTTCACCTTTGTTCCTGGTAAATATCTCTCAATCAAGTTCGACAAGAATCACAAAGATGTCGTGGGAACGATGGAAAATCAAAAGGTCGTTTATCGTGCAACCTCGTTACTTTCGAAGAATGCTTTTGTACGTAACGGTTGGACGTTTGTTGGGTGGAATACAGCGGCCGATGGCAAAGGCGTTTTTTACGCCGACCATGCAGAAATAAAAAATACTGCAGATAAACTTGACTCTATAATGACGCTTTATGCTCAATGGAAAGAGAATGCTGAACTTTCGTGGGCGACCATTGACGGTGTCAGACCGTATTATTTTCTTGACGGAAAAAATCCTGTTTCATTTGACTATGTCGTAACATCGCTAGATGGCAGAATCCTGAAGGAAGGTCCCGACTACAAGGTCGTTGTTACGAATGGTCAAAAAGAATTTGGAGTGGACGCAGTGAGTTCTGCCGGCGATTATGTTTTTACGGTTAAAGGTGTTGGCGGTTATAAGGGCTCGCAGTCTTTCGATTTTACGGTGACCTCGGGAAATGTTGTCAATCTAGCATCGCTGACAGGCGATTATGTTGCGAAAAAAGGCGATATCCTTACGGGCAAGCTTGCGGACTCTTGCAAGGTTTCGATTGCTGCTGATGCAACGATAAAAATCAAGGATGCGGTAATCGATAGTGTCGATGAAGAACGCTACCAATCTCAAGGAGTGCTCAAGTGTGGCTGGGATAAACCTAGCTGGTCCGGACTCACCTGCGAAGGAAACTGCACGATTATTCTAGAAGGTGAGAATATTGTGAAGGGTTATTGTTGGATGGGGGCGGGTATTTATATATCGCAAGGTCATACGCTCACGATTGATGGCAAGGGGTCTTTAAAAGCAACTGCTAGTGGTTCGGGTGTTGCGGGTATTGGAGGGAGTGGAGACGATAGTAGAAATGGCAATATAGTGATTCTTGACGGAAAAATTGTGGCCGATGGTGCACCTGGAATTGGAGGCTGCAGCAGGGAATCCCCAGCCGGTGGTATAACGATTAAGGGCGGCTCGGTTACGGCGAAAAGTCTTGGTGATTATGCTGCTGGTATCGGTGGTTGCTATGGTGGCTATGGTGGCAGAATTGGGGCTATTACGATTAGTGGAGGAACCGTTGTTGCCGAGGGCGGAAAAGAAGCTCCTGCTATTGGAGGCGGCTCGCTCAGTGACAATAATGTTATCACAATTAGTGGCGGAAATGTTACGGCTACAGGTGGCTATTTTGCTGCCGGGATTGGCTGTGGACTCCCGTCGTCTTATTATGGCTATGGTACTACCTGTGCTTCTGTTACGATTAGTGGAGGAACTGTTGTTTCCGAGGGCGGGATCAGGGCCTGGGCTGCTATTGGCGGTGATAGAGGTGGTGTTGTAATAAGTGGAGGTGACGTTACTGCGATAGGAACCTATCAGGTCGCAGGAATTGGCAGTATGGATTCTGTAGTGATCTCGGGTGGCGTTGTCACGGCTGTCGGTGGTCGGGATGCTCCGGGTATTGGTGCTGCAGGCGAAACAGCTAGCGAATATAGAACTTTTGGCGATATCATCATCTCTGGTGGAGAGGTAAAATCTACGGGTGGCATGTATTCTTCGGGACTTGGTGCTGGAGCCTATAGCCATGGTGGGAACATTATAATTACACCTGACGTTGTCAAGGTGTATGTTGATGTGGAAAAAGCTGATGATAGTCCTTATAGCGTGGGGACAGCTTCTTATGGCAGCACGTTAGGTAAGCTTATCATCGATGGCGAAGAATGGGACTACCGTACAGAAAAACCGTTTATTTACTATGGCCGCGGTTATAAGGATACCGTGAATGCAGATTCTGGACGTGTGAGTATCGGGTATAAAAATAGCCGAGTCCGTGCGTCCGCTGAAAATATTTCCGGGATCACTTTGAAGAAATCGTATAATGCCATGGGCCGCGTTGTTGACGGTGAACGCAATGCTCGAGGAGCGTATTACCAGAAGAAATGCCTAGCAAGATAACGCCTGAAAAATTAACTATAATATTATTGTATTTATCAGGGGCGTATCATGAACGTTAAAGGCATTATTAAAGGCGCATGGTCAAACGGACTGGCAAAAAAGATCCTGATTTTGCTGGGCTTGTCCCTGATTATTTTTGTCATCGGCGTTTTTCTCGGTTCATGGGTGCTTGGCGAAAAGTCGCTCGGCTGGAAGGGTTTCTTGTCCGGTTATGTTGTTTTTGCCGTGCTGTTTATCAGCGTCATGATCAATGTGATCAAGAACACTTCAGAATCTATGCGCGAAGGCAAAAAGCATGTCGATGTGCGCGGTCATGTGCTCGTGCTTGGCGCGGGTCACCAGCTCAAGAGTATTTTGCGTGCGCTCAAGGGCGACAAACGCCCCGTTGTTGTAGTAAGCCGCCGTGATATTGACGGACGCTTTATCCATTACAAGAAAGATTATGAGAACGAAGAAGATTTGCTTTTTGCAGGGGCGCTATTGGCAAGCCAGATTCTCGTGATTGGCGAAGACGGTCCCGAACGCGATTCACGCAACTTGCACTGCATTGAGGTCTTACGCAATTTATGCGAAAAGTCTCCGCATGATATCCATTGCCATCTGCTTTTGACCGAACCTTCGACATCTGAAGTGCTGTGGTACTTGAAATCTCATGAACAGAATAAAGGGCATTTGCTCGTTGATATCTTTAACGAATACGAACTTATGTCGGAACAACTGCTTGTGGGCACAGATTTTTTGCCTACAATTCGTGAGTCGGATAACCAGCGCTTGCATGTCGTGCTGATAGGCACGGGACCCATTGCGCAGGCGGTGGCCTTTGCTGTAGCAAATATTTGCCACTACCCGAATTACAGACGAACGAATTTGAAAACGTGCATCACCTTTGTCGATGAAGATTGCGAAAAGTGGGTTGACCGTCTAGTCGTTTCCCGCATGGGCCTCTTTAGGCTTTCGAAATACACCTATGTCGATGCGAATGGAAATAAAGTTACGCATGAACCAGAGACGAATCGCGGAGACTATCTCGATGTCGAATGGAACTTTGTCGATGCTTATAGCGAAGCGGATTTGGCGCGAAACTATATCGCAGGAATTGCCGCAAGCCCCAAGGAGCGCCTTGTCGTGTGCATTTGTAAGGAAGATGCGTCCAAGGCGATTTCCACGCTCGTACATTTACCCCGTGCCGTCTATGACCATGCAGACATTGCCGTCTATTGGCGCGAAGCGAACGACGACATCATCAAGCACATCAACGAAAGCGGAATGTACGGCTACGTGCGCATCATGGGCGACATCGACGAAATGAAGGAATTCGTGCATTCCAAGCGCGTCGAACGCGGCCAGCGCGCGAACTACGTCCGCGAACGCAACGTAAACCCCGCGACCCGCGAGACCGAAGAAAAAATGTGGTACCGCTTGAGCGAAGCCGACAAGACCGCCGCCATATACTGCGCGAACGCACTTCCCCTCCGCAAACGCTGTTTTGACGTAAACGACGACGATTACCTCTTCCGCGAAGCTGAACACCGCCGCTGGATGATGTCCATGCTCCTGATGGGCTACCGCTCCGGCCCGACAGACGAAAGAACCTTTACGCATGAGGACATCGTTCCGTTTGAACGCCTCTCCGAAGAATCCAAGATGAAGTACTCATGCACTCTCGAAAATGCTGAGTACATTATGAACGGTTGATAACGTCATCCTGACGCCATTTTCTCCAAACGTCATCCTGAACGAATGTGAAGGATCCAGTGAATTCTTGTACAGCCTGTCCTCCAGGCTTTTCGCTTTGTCACCCCGGACTAGTTCCGGGGTCACCTTTTCTTATAACATTTTTTTACATAAAATTTCAGAACAAACGGATCAAAAAAGCGTGTTAATATAATAGGTAGAGGGCTTTCTCTACCTAGAATAAGGACTCCAATGACTAGAGAAGAATTTGCCCAATTCCTCGACAAGTTCAGGAACGCCGACAAGAACGGCCAGGATACCGATATTGAAAAATGGGTGGTATAAAAGTATTCATCAGCAGTGTTCAGCGTGAGTTCGCCCATGAACGACGACTCTTGTGTGATTATATCCGAACGGACTCTTTGCTCGGTCGATTCTTTGTGCCTTTTATTTTTGAGGACATGCCGGCATCCGAGGTTTCTGCACAAAAGGCATATCTTGCTCAAGCAGCCGGAAGCCATATTTATTTGGGTATTTTCGGCATGCAATACGGCTACGAGGACTCTGAGGGTGTATCACCTACAGAACATGAGTACGATACCGCAAAGGCCCACTTTGCTCATCGCCTAGTGTACACGCTGCGAACCGAATTCAAACGTGCTCCAAAGGAACAAGCTTTTATAAAGAAGGTTGAACAGGATCTTGTTCGTCGCAGTTTTACCACCTACGAAGAACTGCGCACAGCCGTTTACAACTCCCTTATTGATTATCTGGAACAAAAGGAAATCATTCGCAAGGCTCCTTTTGACGCCGCGGCGCATCCGGTAGCTACCTTCGATGACATTGACCTAGAACGGGTTCGGACATTCATCAACAGGGCAAAGGAAAAACGTAATTTCCCGCTGACATTTGCTGATGGCATGGAAAAGATTTTTTCGGGCATACATGTATTGACAGATGACGGTCGCTTGACAAATTCGGCCCTACTGCTTTTTGCCAAGGATCCGCAACGGTTCTTCCGCACATCGGAGGTTCGTTGCGCACAGTTTTATGGTACAAAAGTGGAAAAGCCTATTCGTAACTATCAGGTGTTCGCTGGTTCGCTCTTCGAGATGATTGATAAGGCCGTTGGCTTTGTAATGTCGCGCATAGATGCCCGTGTGGGGACTCGCGACTATTCTGCAGATACCCGTGT
Source organism: Fibrobacter sp. (assembly GCA_017520105.1). The sequence continues at coordinate 1,231 of JAFWRL010000122.1, read as the reverse complement.
GGATTACGAATTGCCGGAAAGCGCCGTGGCAGAAGCTATTGCCAATGCCGTTGCGCATCGTGACTATACTAGCAATGCCAGCGTGCAGGTGATGCTTTTCCGAGACCGAGTCGAGATTTGGAACCCTGGGAGGCTTCCCGATGGGCTTACCGTACAGAAATTACGTGAAATGCACTCGTCCGAGCCAACGAACCCTGTCATTGCACACCCGCTGTTCCTTGCCGGTTATATCGAACATTTGGGTACGGGAACGACGGATTTGATTGCCGCTTGCGAACAATACGGCCTCCAAACGCCGGAATTCCATCAAGCCGAAGTGTTCCGTACGGTTATATATCGTAGGGCAAAAGTGTCAGACTCCACCGAAAAAGTAACCAACCTAGACGAAAAAGTAACCAACCTAGATGAAAAGGTAACCAACCTTGGCGAAAAAGTAACCAAGCATGGTGGAAAAAGTAATAGTGTGCGTCTTACAGCCAAGCAGCAAAAGGTACTGGAATTTTGCAATGAAATGCCACGAACGGCACAAGAAATTTTGGACATGCTAGGCGTAAAAAATCAAAGTAAGACTCGTCAGCAATATACTACCAAATTGGTTATGATGGGGAAGCTTCGCCCGACTACCACAGCTTCTCATAATCCGAACCGTAAGTATGTTACCACGCACAGTGAACAGGAAGATTAGAAGCGTTATACAAAAAAGCGAGGAACATCCTCGCCAGAAATGGACCTGGGTCTTTCGACCAGCCCAGTATAGGTTAATATATCAATTTAAATCCATTGCACTTGACTTTATGTCTTTATTTATGTATTTTATAGAAAACAGGTCCCATTAAGGTGAAAGCGGGCTTCATGCCATGCGTTTCGATAGAAACCTAGCCTTATACGGGATCTATTTTTTATCTAGCGGATTTTTCGGCGTGTAGTAGTTGCTTGAATGTCGCCTTGTATCTAGAATGTCGTGGACAAGATTTATTTTGTCTTTCAGGTAGTTGTAATATCGAAAATCGCCCTTTTCGTAAGCGCGTTGGATTGTCCACAAGACATAATCCGACGCTTGCAGGAGAGGGCGTTCCTTGGATTGCTGAATGAAAATCCAGATGGCAAAATTCTTTTTGATGAACTTGCGCATATGCTCAAGGTAGAATTTGTGAGAAATGGACAATATACAGTTGTCCCTTTTCCTATAAAATATTTGAATGAACATATTCGATTCTGTGAAAAAGATGAT
>JAFWRL010000121.1 GCA_017520105.1 Fibrobacter sp. | reverse complement strand
GGGAAGACGATGTAATTGTTGTGCAGCCCGCCATTCGGACCTTTCACCACGGAAATCACGCGGTTATCGACGATATCGACGCTTGTGACTTGACCGCGCGATGCAAACTTGAGCCCCTGCAAAATAGCCTGCTCGCTTGCCGTCGCAAGAATCGAGCAAAGCCACTTGTTTGCCCACCAAGTCTTACCATAACTTCCAAAATCCATGAGTGCAAATATAGTAAAAACTGCTCAAATGAACAACGGAACCTTTTATCTGCGGTTTTATTCTGTTTGTCGTTTTGTGCCTGTGGATAGGTTTCTTTTTTGTTATTTTTTACGCCGTTCAATCTTATTAGGTGGATGATTATCAAACAGTTACTTAAAAATCCGTTTATTTCAATTACGCTTGTCGCGCTGCTTGTCCAGTTTGCGATGCTCCTGCTGTTCTATAACTTGCCGGATCCTCTTGGGTTATCCCTTACGGAACTGTTCGAAGGGAAAATATTTTGGCAGGTTCTCATGGCGGTTGGTACGATTTTGTTCGTGTCCGCCATCTTTGCGTTCTTGAAAGCGCCGCGTGCCTTGGCCCTCTTTTTTGGATTCTATTTTGTTCTGGCGACCGCCGATTATGAAGTCTTCCGCTTTTCGCACCAGCGCTTGTCTTTTTCTTTTTTGAGGACGTATTTCCATTTTTCGAATATTACGGATGCGACGACTATTGGAACGCTTGGCGGGGATCTCAAGGGAACGATTCTGTATATTTCACTTGCGCTGGCGTGTGTTGTTGCGAGTATCGTGTTCTGTGTCGTTTATACAATGCGGAAGAGGGCGGCCAGGGGCGTTCTTACGGGGCACTACCTTTCGCCTGAAAAGCCTGCCCGGAAAGTTCCTGTCGTGTTTATTTCGGTGGGCGCCGCTTTCTTGCTTTTGCCTTTGATTTTCTTTGCCTGCGGCGTTCGCGGGGATCTCTACCTCCCGATTACGCATACGCATATAAACTTGCGCATGACTCTGGGCAAATATACGTTGACGGCTCCGGTTTTGCATATTGCTGTGCAAGAAACATTCGAGTTCTTCTACGACAACGAAAAGATTACGGACGAAATCCGCAAGGACATGGAATCGTTCCTCCCCGAAAACATGGTGGCGAATCGCCTGAATGTTAAGGATTATCCGGTGTACCGTGCGGCTCCCAATCATGAATATCGCGCGAAACAGCCCTACAATATTGTGTTTATCATGGGCGAGTCTTTCAAGGGGCGTATTTTTAACCGCATGTTGGAGGGCGATACGACTCTTGCTCCGAACTTGTGGAATCTTGCGACGGGAAAGATGTTTACGAATGGTGGTGGCGGTCTCTGGTTCAAGAACGGCTACAGTGGGGGATATCCCACGGTTCGCGGGACGATGGCGACTTATTTAGGATTCCCTTCGCACCCGAATCGCGACTTGCCGAGTTTTTATTCTTCGAACCATTTCACGGGAATTCCCGAGTATCTAAAGAATTACCACAAGTTTTACATTACCGTTTCAAATCCGATATTTGACCATACGTTACCTTTTGTAGAAAGGTTTTATGGAAACAACTGGAGTTTTCCGCAGAACGTGACTGACGGTACCATCATTGACAGTGTTGGTATCGACATGGTTATTTCGCATTTGCCGAAATTGCCTACGGATAGTTCCTGGTTCATTGCGTTCAACACAATCACGTCGCATATTCCGTTCTTTGAATATCCTGATGATTTTGCGCCGAAGCCGGACGATGCCATGGCCCGCTATTACAATGCGATTCGTTATACGGACAAGCAACTGGGCCGCTTTTTTGAAAAGCTTTCGTCCCGTCCTGATTTCGAGCGAACAGTTATCGTAGTTCTTGGCGATCACGACACGCCTGTGGATTCCGTCGATTACGCGGTGCCGCAGCCGCTGGGCGTTTCCGTTTCGAGAATATTCATGGGGATTTTCTCGCCGGATAGCAATTTGTTCAATGGGCTTACGGTCCGTGAAGATGTTGCATCGCAGCTCGATATGGGCCCTACGGTGATGGACCTTGCCCAGGTTCGCGAACCGAACCATTTTTGGGGGTATGATTTGCTGACAGAAGAACGACCGGCAGAACAGCCTTCGCTTTTCTTCTCGCAGAACGCCTATTTTTTGGGATTTCGTGATCATGTGCTCACTGGGGGGCTCGATAACGAAGAAGTCTATAGCGATATAGACGGCTCTTTTAAAGAGGTGAAGGATTCTGTTTCGTTAACTTGGAAGAAACGTGCTGTTTCTACCTCAAAGGTATTGCGCTCGCTTCTCCGGAATGATAACATGGAACCTAGATAAAATATTTTTTTATATTGAGAATTATGACTACTAAAAAAACACTTGTAGAACGCTTTTCCAATTGGTACATTCCCTTAATCTGTAAGCATCAGTATAAGGCGCTTACCTTCTATTTGCTGCTGGCGGTACTCCTGTCCGTCTTGATTCTTTACAAGCCCGGGCTTAAGCTGGATGCGGACCTTTCGCATCTTTTGCCGGAGGATACGCCGAGCGTCAAGGCTTTGCAGGAATCGTTTACGAGATTCGGCAGCACCGACCGTTTTACGATTGCCATACAGAGCGAGGACATGAATCTTGTTTTGGAATTGCAGGATTCAATCGCGGCCTACATTCACAATAACTGGCAAGGCGATTTTGTCTCGACTCAAGTCGATAACAATAACCAGTTCTTTAAAGACAATGCGTTGTTGTATTTGCCTGTAAAGCACTTGGAAAATATTCGCGATAATCTCGATGACTTGCAGTTGGAACTGGGACGCAAAAATGGCCCGCTAGTTGTGGATCTTTTGAGTGACCCCGGTAGCGATAGTTTGCAAGAAAATGCCCCGAAAAAGGAACGCGTCTGGTTTGATGCTAACTTGCCGCAGGAACTCGGACTTCCCGAAGAAGCTGTCGGAGCGTTTGATTCCTTCTTCAAAAAAGACAAGAAGGATTCTGTTGAAGTTGCTGACGAGGCAGAGGAATGGAATCCGAAATCGACAATACCGGATAGTTTGAAGTCTCGTTTGATTGGTAGTCCGCAACCTGACAGTACCGGAAAGATTCTCTTTAACGGAATTGTCAATGCGAAACTCATCAAGCCTTCGACGGACTATGAATTTGTAACGCATATTCTTGCCCGTACAGATACGTTGTTGCAGCATTTCAGAAGCAAGACGTATTCTTCGCCGATGCGCTTTGCTGTTGATGGAACTTATGAAGGCCTCAAGGAAGTGGATGAAGTGGCGAACGATTCCATATTCTCCTTCGGTATAAGCCTTGTCTTGATTATTTTCCTTACGATGTTCTTCTTTAGAAGCGTGAAAGGTCCGATTTTAGTGACGCTTTCTGTGCTTTACGCTTGTATTCCGACGCTTGCGTTTACGGCACTGTTCTACGGCAAACTGAATCCGTTCACGGTTTTCGTGGCGTCCATTATTCTTGGTATCGGTATCGACTATTCCATCCATATTCTGGGAACGTCGCAGAAGATGATGCGTCAGTATGCCTCGTTGGAAGAAGTTCTTGAAGCGGCTCAACGCAGAATGCTCAAACCGTTTATTCTGGCGAGCTTTACGACGGTGGCTGCATTCCTCACTTTGCTTGCGGCTCATTTCAGAGGCTTTTATGAATTCGGCGTTGTCGCCTCGATGGGCGTGATTTTCAGTATGCTGACGTCGGTGCTTGTGCTTCCGGTGTTTATCAAGTGCATGGGCGGTATCCCGGCGGCCCCGCAAAATAGCTTGTTGCCGGATTCTTGGGATGATGCGAAAATCACGAAATTTTTCAAGGTGTTGGCATGCATCGGTTTTATTTTGGGTGCAGTGTCGCTCTATTATGTCCAAGATGTTGATTTTGAACATAACTTGAAGAACCTGCGCAGAGTTCAATCCGCTAAAGTGGTGAAACCGCGTGGCATTTCGACTAAGGTGACGCGTGCGACCAATAAGGCGGTGACATCGACGCCTGCTGCCGTTATGGGTAGCAAGCCTGAGCAATTGGATAAGTTGTATGATACGCTGATGGTCCGCTTGCATGTAGAACATGATTCTACACTGGGAAGTTTCCTTACGCTGAAGAGTTTTGTTCCGCCGGCGGATTCGCAGGAAAAGCGCCTTGAAGTGATTGAAGAAATTCGCGATTTAGTGGAAGCCCGCGTTTTTGACCGCTCTGAAGGCGAAGATTCCGTGAATGTGGCGACGCTCCGCAAGCTGGCTCAAGTCGAAAAAACGTTTACCGCAGAAGATGTTCCTGCCTGGACTCTCGACTTGCTTCGTGAAAAAGACGGAAGCTACGGAAAGATTGGCTTTATTTACGGCGACTTCCCGAGTTGGGATGCCAAGGCGTTGCACCGTTTCCAGGAACGTTATGCCCACTGGAATTTCGATGGCGAGGAATTGCGGACGTTCTCTTCGCAGTTTATCTTGTCCGATGTGATAGAATCCGTGAAGCAGGATAGCTTTAGACTTGCTCTTGTCATTATTCTCGTCATTTTCGGTACGCTCGTCGTTTCGTTCCGCAAGCCGAAATATTTCTTGGCGGGCTGTATCTCGTTTGGCATGGGCACGCTCCTTACGCTTGGGCTTCTTGGCTGTCTGACGTATTTCTTTGAATTCGGAAAAATCAGTATTTACAATGTGATCGTGATTCCGATGGCGCTTGGTATTGGTATCGATTCGACAATCCATTTCATCACTTCCTGGACATCTCCCTCCAATAAAGGTATGTCGTTGCGTCAGCTGTTCGATACGACGGGCCGCAATGTGATGGCGAGCTCCACGACGACGATTGCTGGCTTTGTCGGGTTCCTCTTCACGACGCATCGCGGATTGAAGGGCATTGGTGACCTTGCTTGCATCAGCATAGCCATGTTCCTTATCACGAGTGTCATATTCAGCATGTACCTTTGCGGTAGTTGGCTCAAGAAAAAATAATTGAGATAATTATGCTTCGTTACTATTGGTTCTTCTTTGCGCTCATTTTGGCATTAGGGCGTTTTGCTCAGTTGTGTGCGCTTTACATGATGGATACGCCTTTGGGAGGGCCTCTAGTTTCGAACTTCAATCGCTTTATTTGGTATGCGCTGTATTCCGAAATCGGCCTTGTCATGGCCGTGGCTCTCGTCTTCTGGGGCATCTCGAAACTAGTTCGGGGCAAGGGTTATACTGTAGTCAAGATTGTTTCGCTTGTTCTTGCTTTCTTGTATCTTGCGCTCAGTGCGACGAATGACGAAATCATGCGCTGGATAAGCCAACGGCTGACACTTTCGTATATAAGGACGTATATTTTTGCGTTTACGGATACGGGACTTGTTTCGACTATCTTCGCGGGGAGTGCGTTCCATTTTATTTTGTCTGCTTTGATTGTCATCGGCTTTATGGTGGCTTTGATTTTCTATGTCAAGAAGAATGATTTGGCGAAAGCGTCGCAAGTGCCGTTCGATAAAAAGTCTGCCGGGGCTGTCGCTTTGATTTTTGTACTTGCCGTTGTCGGTTGCACGTCGCATTTGTGGTTCAATCCGTCGAGTAGGCGCTGGGACCGCATTCGCCCTGTCGCCTATACGCTTGTGGAAAACGTTTTTGAAACGCTTGAAATGAGCGACCCCGGGGAGCATTACCGCGAGGGCATTATTGCTTTGGGCGGGAATCCGGACCAGAAATATCCGTTCTGGAAAGAGGCGAAAAACGAAAAAACTTCGATGGAATCTTTCAAGGCAAAACCGATGGAAGAACGCCCGGATATTATCGTCTTGACGATTGAAAGCCTTCGCGGTTGGGCGCTCGACATGCGAATCGAAGAGAGCTGCAAGCGGTTCCGTAATTTGTGCAGGCTCGCGAATGGCGGCGTGTATTACCCGAATACCCATAGCGTAGGATTCCCGTCGATTGAAGGACTTTTGGGTATTATGCAGGGCGTTTATAGTTTTCCGCAGGGAATTTTCTTGAACAGTTATCCGAACACGAAAATGCGCTCGATTTCAGAAATCCTTGCCGACGCGGGATATTACACGGAAGTCTTGATTGGTTCTGAACCGAATTTTGACAATAGCCTGATTTGGTTCCAGAAATGGTTTGATTTTTACGAGTACAATGCAGAAAATGAAAATGATGTCGCTTTGGCCAAGCGCTTTGTCGAACTGTACCGCGAACGTCCGGCCGATAAGCCTTTGTTCTTCCATTGGATGAGTCGCAGTATGCATACAACGTTTGACCTGCCGCCTGATATGGGGCCGAAGCCGGAAGACCTTGACGAAGCGTATTTGAAAGCGACTGCTTATATGGACAGTTCTCTTGGCATTATTTTGGATGAAGTTGAAAAAGGAACACGTGCTAAAAATACGTTGTTTGTTCTCACGGGAGACCATTCGCTTTTGAATGGCAAACAGTCACTTTTGACGGAAAAACTCGGCCAAATTTTTGACGGTTTTACGTGGGTTACCTTGATTTTTAACGGGCCGGGAATTGAACCTGCCGTGATTGAAAATCCTGTTTCGCAGGCGGATATTGCTCCGTCGCTGCTTGGATACTTGGATATCGAAGCGTCCAATCATTTCATGGGCGTTGACTTGCTGGGGAAGGGTAAGCCTGCGGAGAATGCTTATCCGCCGGTGTTTTCGTTCCGCTTTGGCGATATGGCCATGAGGCAAGATTCTCTCACGTATTTGCTTCCCCAATGCATGAAGTCGAATTCGGCGATGGCGTTCAAGAGTTACCTCAAGCCGACGTGGGATACGTCTTCGCTTGTGGCGGGGTATGAATCCGGAATGCCGTTTGTTATGGACGATGCAAAGAGATTGGAAATCGGACAAAAGATGCAAGCCGCTGCAATCGCTTACAGGTACGTTGTCTATAGCAATCTGTTAATGCCCTAAAGCCCTTTCTCCAGCGAATAATCCGCTAGCTTGATGAGCGAGTCCAGTTTCCCTTGGAGGCGCTTGGCTACGTCTTCGTGCTCTTTCGAAACTTCGTTGTCTTGGCGCGTATCGCCCTCGACAAACAGCCAGCGTTCTTCCGAAGATGTCTTTGCTATTAAACGGTAGCCGTCGAGACCGATGGCTTTGACTCCCGTGTAAGCTCCTAGCGAATAGCCTTCGCCGTGTCCTCTCAAAAGATTGTGACCCATGAAAATGTTCGGGACTGCGAAACCGGCGAGTTCAAGAATCGTGGGCGCGATATCCATTTGCGATGCGGTCGCCGTGTCGCGTGCAGGTTCGATGCCTTTACCGTGGATGAGGAACGGAATCCAAGTGGCGTTCGAAAATGCGTAGCCCGTCATTGTCGATGAACCGTTTTCTCCAAGCGGGAACCCGTGATCCGCCATGATGATGACGTACGTGTTTTGGTACCATTCCTTGTTTTCTATGGCGTGAATCAGCCTTGCAACTTGTCTGTCCGCGTAAGCCATGGTATAGTTGATGCGTTCCGTTAGCGGCTTTTGCTTTTGTTCTTCGGTCATGCCAGCGGCGAAGTTGAACGGGTAATGGTTTGAACGCGTCATGAGTGTTGCGAGGAACGGCTTCTCTTGCGTGCCGAGCGTGTCCCTGATGAAACTGATGGCGTGGTCAATGAATGTCGAGTCGTCTTCGCGACTGCGGTCGTAATGCTGTGCGGTGTACCATTTGGACATCCATACGCCGAGATTGTCCCAGGCCGGGTCTGCAGCCGACATGTAATGCGTGGTGTAGCCGGAATCCGTAAGCGTCGATGCAAAACTTGGAAGATTCTGTTGTACGAGATCTGTCGCCGCCGAAAGTGTGGAATGGTCCGAAATGCCGAGGTGTGTCGTAAGGACTCCGCCCGTTGTCGGGAGCCCGCTCGTGTGCATGCGTTCCCAAAGGCGCGAATGGGCTGCAATGGAATCGATGAACGGCGTGGGCGATGGCTTTAAATTCGGATTGAGGCAACCGACGTTCAAACCGCGTTCGGATTCCATGAGAATCAAGATGAAGTTTGGCTTGAGTGCACGTTGCTGCTTTAATTGCTCGCTTTGCAAAAGTTCCTGTTTTGGAATGCGGTAGAGAGGGAGCCCGTTGCTTTCTTTTGCAGAAGAAAATTCCCAAAGGCTGTCGCCTTCGAGGCGTTGCCAAAGTTCCTGGTACATTTTTCCGTAAACGAGGAGTTCGTCGTCGGAAAATTCCGTTTTCTTTTGGATTTCAAAGAATTCTCGGTAAACGGTACTGACAACAGGGCGTAATTTTTTGAGTCGTCCGTGTCCTGTCCAAATAACATTTATGAATAAATATGAAATGACATAAAAGATGACCATGAAAATGGAAATCTTTTTTATCGATGTAAATTTACGCAAATATAGTTTGTATAGGAAATACGTTATAGGAATGACAAGCGCGAACATGAAAAATTGAATAAATGGAATCGAATTGTCATTGGCGGAATAGTCCCAGAACATGCGGAATGATGAAACGTCTTTGTAAGTGTTCGCAAGCCCGAAAGACAGATGACAACCGAGGAATCGCATCAGTTCATGGTCGAATATGGTCGCTATCAAAAGAATGGAATGGAATACTGCGTATGTGATGGTCAAAGCTTTTGCCGCTGTGACTCGTTTTTTTGTCGCTGCTTGGATTGCAACGCCGATAAGCATGAAGATGACGAGAGAATTGCAAATCCACAGGAAGTCCAACGTGATGGCGTGGAAAATATACCAGTCGGGTTTTGAAACGAATGGAAAACCGTAGGGGTTGTTGCGGAATAACAATAATATGCGAAGAACAATGTGAGTGCACCAAACGGCAAGCGAAATATAAGCGATGTTCTTGTAAGGCGCTAAAAAGTCTTTTATTTTATTTAAAATTTTCTGAATCATGTTAGAGAAAATAGAAAAAAAAGCAATGTTCAAAGGAGGTGAATCGATGTAGGGGCGTTTTTTGCGGATTATACGCATGTATTGGCTATGTTTCGTCACGAAAGAACTTTAGATTTTCTATAATATGGATGTATGAGTATGATAAATACAATAGTAGTTGCAGGTGGAACTCACGGCAACGAACGGACGGGTGTGAGCCTCGTTCAAAAGTGGATGGCTCATCCAGAATGCTATGAATCGCTTTGTAAAAGCGCAAATGTAGAGCTTGTGCTTGCGAATCCAGAGGCCATGCGCCTCAATCGACGTTATCGCGATTTTGATTTGAACCGTGCGTTTTCGCAGACTTGTTTGGATGTTACTACGGAACCTGCACAGTACGAGTTTCGCAGGGCGCGAGAGCTTAACAGAATTTATGGACCCAAGGGCGAAAATACACGAACGGACTTGCTTCTGGACGTCCATAACACCGGCTCGAATATGGGTTATTGCTTGATTCTTTCGGCGCGAGATCCGTTTACGATGAAGGCTTCTGCAGTGCTGACGCAGGAGTTCGAAGATGCGTGGATTTATTACCAGCCCGAAGAGCGTAGTGCTTCGCCGTATTTTGGAACGGTCGCCAAGGCCGATGTGTGCATTGAAATTGGCCCGCAGCAGCATGGAACGCTGAACGCCGCTATTTTTGAACGCTCCGAAAAGCTTGTGAAACGTTATCTGGAACTTGCGGAAGAATGGAACCGTGGTGAGTTGCAAAAGCGCGCCCCGATTAAGGTCGAAGTTTATACGCAATTGCGCGACCTGGGTTACCCGAAGCCGCAGGGCGGTGGCGCCATACAGGCGATGATCCACCCGGAATTGGATGGTCACGATTACCGCGAACTCAGACAAGGCGACAAGCTTTTCCGCACGTTCGATGGCAAGGACATCTTGTTCGAGGGCGAACCGGACGGCCGTAGCGTCTATCCGATTTTCATCAACGAACCTGCGTACTACGAGAAAGACATCGCCATGAGCCTCACGGTGAAAACCGTGGAAGAATGGTAGGCTGCGGCGAGAGTCGCGGCGCTTGTCTTTTTTCTACATTTGTACCGTAAATACAGAGGTCTGATATGGCAGAAAATGAAGATGAATTGAAGTCTATCACGGGCGAAGAAAGCCTGAACAGTTTTATGGAACTCGTGCAGAAGTTGAAGGACGAACCTTGGGCTTCCCGTTTGAACGATATTCTGGATGCCTTTGAAGACTTCTTGACGATTCGTCCGGAACCGCCTCAGTCCTGGCAAGACAACTATGCCGCTAGCGGTAAAAAGTTTGACTACTACCAGATCGTGTTGCCCGAAGATTTCCAGGACCCGTACGAAGATGACCTTGGAAACATCAACCGCTTGCGTGGTGAATTTGCTCGTGTGCCGAGCACGATGGCTCTTGAACATGAACTCGTGAGCCGCAATTACTTTATTTTTGAAAATGGCCATGCCGAACCGATTCCTGCACCGCGCCCGATTCTGATGCTCGAAAGCAAGGACCGTGCCGATGATGAACAGCCGCAGGAAGGCGATATCACGTGGGATTGCTGCATCTCGATTTTTGCGGATGGCAGCTACGTGGCCTACAATCTCGATCACGATGACGAAGAAGAACTCGGCGAAGATTTCAAGGTTGTCTTTGAAAAGCATATCAAGACGCTTTCTAAGTTGCAGCTCGTGATTCCCGTGGAAGGTCGCGATTACGGCATCCTCCGTAGCGACGCATAATCGCTATGGATAAATTCGAAAAAGAAATCTACCTGCGTTACAAGCAAATTATTGAATCGCAAAAGGCATGCTCCTTTACATGTCATCCCGGACTAGTTCCGGGATCTCCATTTCTTTGCAAAACTGAATTGTCATCCTGGAGGGCTCTGCCCGATAGGATCCAGAGCGATTCCTGTGCAGTCCCTCGCCATGTTCATATGGCGGATTTGCTGGACCGTTACGATGTTTTTTGCTTTGATGGTTACGGCACCCTCTACAATCGTGATAGATTTGTTTACCCCGGTGCAATGGACTGGTTCCAGTCGCTTCGTCGTGCGGGTAAAATCCTTCGCCTAGTGACAAATGCCGCTTCCGATGTGGATGGCGTTTTGGCTCGTGCTGCGGAAAAGCGTGGCTTTGACTTTTCGACGGAAGAAACGATTTCGTCGGGAAGCTTGCTACCGAAACTCGTGGAACAGTTGCGTTCGGGTGTCGCGACAAATGCGGCTGCCGGAATTGTGAACGAAACCGCGGGTGGAACTTCCTCGAAACCGCTTGAATTGCGCGAGGCCTATTACATCGGCCGTGAATCGGGCAGGAATGTTTTGAAAGCTTGTGGAATTACCGCAGTTGCGATGGATGTAGAACCTGCCGAGCCGATTGTGGCAATTTCGTCTGCGAAAGACACGCCAAAAACTTATGCGCGCGCGGTCAAAATTTTGCAGAAACCGGGTGCAATCCTTCTCGTGCTGAATTCGGATGCTTGGGCTCCGAAAGCCCCTGATGAAAATGGCGAGACTGAACGCGAGCCTGTTTCGGGCGCACTCTCGGAACGTTTGCGCCGTGATTCTATGTGCGACGCTAATGGGGGCGTGGGTTGTGAAACCTATTACTTGGGTAAGCCTTTCCCGCAGATTTGGGAGCGTGTCAAAGCTTCGCTTCCGGTGGGCTCTCGCGTGCTGATGATTGGAGATACGCTTGGAACAGACGTGTATGGCGCGAAAATTGCGGGCTTTGATTCCGCTCTTGTTGTGGGGCGTAATGAGCCCGTTGCAGAATTAAAAAAGGACGAACTCGCTTTAGGAATTCGTCCGGATTACTATTTGGAATCTTAGTTTCTTTAGAACTTAGTCATCGTATAAGACATCTCTTAAAGTAATTTCTCCATTCAAAAGGGCTCTGCACATGTCTGACATATAACTTGCGAATACGGCCGGAGTGATCTGTGTTTTGGTTTCATTGCTTATGATGGCATCTTGTGTAATGATGTTACCATTGCAAGATACATTGGTTGCTTTAATGATGTCTATATCTTCGTACATGTCATTTTTTGCATCGTTACAGAAGTTTATTAAATCAAATTCTTCAAGACCTGTAAAAGTTTGAATTCCCCGAACGTTATTTCCGTTAAAAATTTCATGTTCACTCCAAGTCCAGTTTTGAAATTTGATGTCGATGAAAACGGAATCTTTGTCAAATAGTGATGTACATGATTGAGGAACCTCTGCCAAGTTAATCACGTTTGATGAGGCCCAGTCAATTTGGGGTTTGGGTTGGCTTGGCGAACTACTGTCGCAAGCCGTAAGAGATAAAGCAAGTGCGACTAAACTAATTAAAGAAAGAAATTTTTTATTCATTATAAATCCCTTGAATAATTGACCTTTTTATAGTAAATATATATAAATTTTTTTGTGAATGAAAAAAATATTTGTCGAACGCATTTCTTGGGCTATCGACACACTTTTACAACTAGTAAAACAAAAAGCCAGGCTTTCAGCCTGATTTTTCTTTTTCGAGCGGGAAAAGGGTTTGATTCGTCGCCAGTCACCGCTTGCGCGGCTGGCTCCTCACCCTGACGGGCTTTTCGCTGCGCAAAAATTCCAAAATCCGCTCTTTGAACTTCGTTCATGATCGGATTTTGTCGAACCCTCTTCTCGGGTTCTCGACCTATCACAATATAAAATAAATGGACCCCCAAAGGGATCCATTTATTTTAGAGCGGGAAAAGGGTCTCGAACCCTCGACATCGACCTTGGGAAGGTCGCGCTCTACCAACTGAGCTACTCCCGCATGGGTAGTCTTAATTTAGTAAAATTGCGTGGCTTGTAAAGGGATTGCCTCTTTTTTTTCTATCATTGGAATATGCAGAATTTGAAATTGAAGTCTATTTGCGGCGCATTTGTTGCCCTCTTTTGTCTTGGATGCTTGAATTCGGCGAATGCTGAAGAACGCACCTTTTTGCAGCGTTTCGCAAACTTCTTTACGCCGAGCGGTTCGATTAAAGGCGAAGGGCCTATTTTTGACGAATTGAAAGGCGTTGAATCGCAGATTGATAAAATTGAAGTCCAGTACACTCGCGAACGTCGTGCGGGCAACAAGACGCGTTACCGCAAACAGCTAGACAGTCTGCGCAATGTCCGCGATTCCTTGATTACGGTGATTGAAAAAATGCCGTCGGGTTCTGTCGCGGCTACTTCGTCATCGTCTGTTTCTTCGAGTGCGGCGAAGGTGGCTGTTTCGCAGCCGGTTTCTGCGGTGGCACCCGTGCAGTCTTCTGCGGCAAACGTTCTCCCTGCTAGCAGTTCTGCGAATGTCGCTTGCATTCACGACACAATCTTTGTTCACGATACGCTTGTCGTCCGCGATACGATCGTGATTCACGATACGTTATACGTTGTTCTGGCGAATAAACCTGAAGCTCCCGCTCCGAAAGAAAATAAGAAAGCGGATAAAGCCTCGGAAAAGTAACTGGATGGGGTATACCCCAACTCTTTGGTTCGGTTATAAAAAAGATGGCTCTTTTTTGTAACACTCGCCTTCTGAGTTGTCTTCGCAATGCTCAGAATGACGCTTAATGATGTCATCCCGGCCTTTTTTGTCATCCCGGCCTTTTTTGTCACCCCGGATTTATTCCGGGGCGGGATCGCCTTCTTATAGAGCGTTCTATTCTTCTTTAATCGTCCAGCCCGAGCGGAAGTTCTCGATCAAGCAACTGCTGATGCTAACGCTCGTGTCGTATTCGGGAATGTCTTCGCGCTTGACCCAAGTGGCGCAGGCGAGTTCCGAGGCTTGCATGTGGATGGTCGGGTCGCCATCGAGTTCAGCGGTGAAACCCGAAATCATGGATTCCGAGAACGGCCACGGCTGGCTGCCGAAGTACTTGATGTTCTTGACACGAACGCCCGCTTCTTCAAGGACTTCGCGCTTGACGGCCTGCTCCAGCGATTCGCCGATTTCAACGAATCCAGAAATGAGGTACATGCGCGTTTTGTCTGGATTGTCCAAATTGCGGGCCATCAAAAGCTCGTTGCCATTGTGAACAGCGACAATCACGACCGGCGAAATCTTGGGATAGACGGTGTTCTTGCAGCTGGGGCAAATCATGGAGCGTTCCTTGAGCCCTCGCTTCATGAGACATCCACATTTACCGCAGAACTTGTTCAAGCTTTCCCACTTAGCAATGTGTGCCGACGTGGCGCCTCCGAGGCGTTCCAAATGGCTTTCGAGTGTGCGGAATGTGCGATTGCCACGAAATTCGTAGCCTTCCGGAATTTCCGGCAAGTTCGAATTGCACAAGAAATAAGCGTCATCGTCGATGCTAATCAAGTAATGGCATTCGCATTGCGGGAATTCGCTCACACGCGGAATGGCGAAGTTGTCGCCAGTCTTTTTGAAAAGTGTCTGCTCGCCATTGAAAATAATCAAGTAATCGGTGGGCTTCGGTGCAATGGTCTTAAATTCGTTATTCAGCTTGTGCGGTGCAATTTCGTGAATCATAGGGGCGTTATTAGTTGTTAGTTGTGATATTGTAAATAAGGAGATTCCCGATCGAGTCGGGAATGACACATTCCGAGGACAGCGAATAAAAAATGATGTCAGAAAGAGTAGTAAACATTATAATGTGAAAACGCTTTTATTTCTTATGGAATAATTTTTTGGCGGTTGAAACGCCTACGAATGAAAACAGAATTCGTGCTATCATTTGGGGGGCGCTGTGAACCTGCGGATAAATGTTGCGTGCGTTCTTCAAAACCCAAGGAAACCAAAGCGGCGATAAAAACGCATGGCTAAAGCGCAATTCTAAGAACTGAATGAACTTGTTCAAGAATTGACGACTCTCGTCTGGCAGTTTCTCGAAAATTTCCGAGCCTCTTACTGCCTTTGCCCATTGCAAGTTCGTGTGGAGTTTTTCGCTCCAAGTCTTGTTGCCTTCGCCGATGGCGTTGCTTTCGTGAATGCGGTATTGAATAACTTTATCTGCGATAGCGCGGTAGCCGTTTTCTGCAGTGGCGCAAAGCGTAATCCATTGATCGTGAACAGGCACGTTTTGCGGAATCGGAAGGGCGGTTTTCAATAACCCTGCCTTGAAAGCAACCATGCAACCGGTCACGTTTGTGTAGCCTGTAAGAAGCGCTTGTTGGCTCAACTGCTCAACAATGCACGCCTTCTTTCGCCAGGATGAATCCGTGACTTTGCCTTCTCCATCGATGATTTCTGCATCGCCAAAAATCATGGAACTGTCGCCAACCTTTTGACTCATCACTTCTAATTTATTCGGAAGCCAGATGTCATCTTGGTCGGCAAGGAAAATCAAATCGTCATCTTCGAGTAGGGCAGCGGCTTTCTCTAACGCCGTCGAGAATGCGGCACGATGCCCTCTGTTCTTTTCAAACTTGGTGATTTCTAGCGGGAGCTTGTCTTTATAACGTTCCAAAATTTCGCATGTAGAATCCTTGGAGCCGTCATCCACTGCAATTATAACATCGGCAGGTCTCGTCTGCGCAACCAAAGAATCAAGCATCTGCGCGAGATACTTTTCTCCGTTATAAGTTGCGAGTGTAATGCATATTTTCATGCTCAACGCCTAACGCCAAAGGATATGCCACGCGAGGTAAGCGCGGTATGCGATTCTAAAGTAAAGGCTGTTCGTGCTCTTGCCGCCCGTGAACGAGACTGTGTTTTCGTGACGGCGGTAAAGCTGCAAAACTTCGTCTTGGTAGCCGCACTTGAAATGCTTTTGGGCGTAATACGAGACCCACAAATCGTGCGCAACGACTTTCGGCGGGAACGGCATGCAAGCGTCTTTCACTTGTTTGGTAAAGCACATGCAAGCGCCGAGCCAACAATTGTTGATGATGTTTCGCAAGAGCGATTTCTTCATCGGCCATTTTTCGTCGTAATGGCGTTCCTTGATGACGTTCAAGTTGGCGTCAACAAGCGAGCAGTTGCAAAGAATCGTGTCATAGCCGCCTTCCGTAAGGAACTTTTCCATCTTGTCGAGCTTGCCCGGCAACCAGACGTCGTCCTGGTCGGCAAAGTAAATCAGGTCACCCGTGGCCTCTCGCATGGCGTTTTCAAAGTTGTGCGCTACGCCGTGATTTTCGTTGTGGAAAATTTTGATGCGTGGATCGTTGTAGCTTTCAACGATTTTCAGAGTGTCGTCTTTCGATGCGTCATCAGAAACGATGAGCTCGTCATCTTCTCTAAGTTGCAGAATAATGCTGTCCAGCTGTTCCTTGATGTATTTGGCGCCATTGTAGGTCGCCATGCAAATGCTTCTTCTCATACCTAGAACCAACTATACAAAATTTTGTACATCAAGAACTTTAAGTACGATAATCCGAAATCCTTGTGGAGTAATTTTGCGACTTGGAAGAACTGTTTTTGCCCTGCGCGTGCGATGGCGCGTGCGAAAAAGCCTTTGCGGGCCTGTTCTGCGCCAAGCGTATTGCTGGTGTGCTGGCGGTAAAGAATCGTCGCGTCATCGAGAATCGAAATGACTCCGCCTTTGAAGTGGACGCAAAGGGCGACCCATTCGTCGTGCATGGTAGCGCGAGGAGACATCGGGAGTGCTGCCAATTTTGCGGCGCGGTTGAACATCATCGTGCAACCGGTGACCACGTGGCGCACACAAATTAATTCTGGGTGCTTGCGGAAAACGTCAATTTTCAAATCTTTGTTGAACGATTCCGAAAGTAAATTAAGTTGTTCGTCGACAATGCCCAAATCCGTCGCTACGAGAATCGGCACGTTTTTCGCGGCAGTTCCATCCATAACAACTTTCGGGGCATCGGCAACAGCCTTCTCGATTTCCTTCATCCGAGCAAGAGTTTTCTCAATTTTCTCCAGCAACCAAATGTCGTCCTGGTCGCAGAACATGTAATACTCGGAATCCACATTTTCGAGCATATACATAAAAGACTTCGCCGCACCTCGGTGCCTTTGCGAGTCTTTTAAAATCGTAACTTTGTCTGGAAACATTCCGTGAAATTGCTCGACGATTTTCATTGTATCGTCCGAGGAGCCGTCATCACGAACATACAAATGGAACTGTTTACAAGATTGCTGGAACAGCGATTCAAGCTGTTCCCAGATGTACTTGCCGCCATTGTAAGTGGCTAGCAAAACCGCAATCTTGTAGTTGTTCCGTTCCATTGACTTCCGCGAATCTACTAGTAACTATTAACGAGTATCTAGTAACTTTATTCCAGATACGTGTACCCGTAAAGTCCGGAACGATAGATGTTCAAGAATTCTTTGCCTTCCTGAAGTGTAATCTTTCCTTCCTTCACGGAGCGCGTGACCCAGTTTTCCATGTTGCGGACAAGTGCCTTGTCGCTGAAGTTCACGTAGTCGAGCACGTCTTCCACGGATTCGCCGTCAATTACCTTGTCGATGTCGTAGCCGCCGTTGTCGTTGCAGACAATGTGCACTGCGTTTGTATCGCCAAAGAGGTTGTGGAGGTCACCGAGAATTTCCTGGTATGCACCGACGAGGTAAACTGCGATAAAGTACGGCTCGTTCTTCTTGATCGGGTGGAGCGGAATGGTGCGTGCCACTTCGCCGCCGCGAACAAACATGTCAATCTTGCCGTCGCTATCGCAAGTTACGTCCTGAATTGTCGTTTCAATCGTCGGCTCTTCGTCCAAACGCTGGATCGGCATAATCGGGAACACCTGATCCACGCCCCAGCTGTCCGGGAGACTCTGGAAAAGGCTGAAGTTGCAGAAGTACTTTTCGGCAAGCAAGCGCGGGAGTTCGCTCAATTCATAAGGCGGATGGCGCAAGTCGCGTGCGAGCAAGTCCACCTTGCGGGCAATGCTCCAGAACAAACGTTCGCTCATAGCGCGCGTCTGCAAATCCACGTCGCCCATCTTGAAACCGCTCAAGGTGTCGTCGTTAATCTGCATGGCATCGTGCCAGCTTTCGAGCAAGTTCTTCGGAGAAAGGCTCTTGTAAATGCCGTACAAGTCCTTCAGTGCTTCCGGCGCGTCATCGCTAATCTCGTGAACGCTTTCGTCAAAGAATGCCTGACCAGCCGTTTCGAGCACGTTGAATACCAAAATGGAATGGTGAGCCGAAAGTGCACGGCCCGATTCCGCAATGATATTCGGGTGAGGAACATCGGCGTTTTCGCATGCTTCGAACATCGCGTACACAACGTCGTTTGCGTATTCCTGGATGGAATAGTTCACGGAGCTTGCGTTAGAACTGCGCGTACCATCGTAATCCACGCCCAAGCCGCCGCCCACGTCCACGAATTCAAGGCCCATGCCCATCTTTCTAATTTGAACGTAGAACTGCGACACTTCGCGGAGTCCATTCTTGATATGGCGAATGTTCGTAATCTGGCTGCCCAAGTGGAAGTGGATGAGCTTCATGCAGTCTTCCATCTTCTCTTCTTTGATGTAGTCGAGAGCTTCCAAAAGTTCAGAACTGTTCAGACCGAACTTGCTGTGGTATCCGCCGGATTCTTCCCACTTGCCGCTGCCAGAGCTTGCAAGCTTGATGCGAATACCGATGTTCGGGCGCACGCCGATTCGACGAGACAAGTCAACAACCAAGTGAAGCTCGTTCATCTTCTCGACGACAATGAAAATCTTCTTGCCCATCTTCTGTGCGAGGAGAGCAAGCTCGATAAAGTCTTCGTCCTTGTAGCCGTTGCAGATAATCAACGCGTCCGGATTTTCCATGTTCGCAAGTACCGCGTGGAGTTCCGGCTTGGAACCCGCCTCGAGGCCGATGTTGAACTTGGAACCGTGACTCACCACTTCTTCCAAGACCGCGCGCTGCTGGTTCACCTTGATTGGGAAGATGCTGTAATGGCCACCTTTGTAGCCATATTCAGTCGTCGCCTTCGTGAAGCACTCGTGAATCTTTTCGATGCGGCTGTCCAGAATATCCGGGAAGCGCAACAACACAGGAGTCGAAACATCGCGCAAGGAAAGTTCCTGCACGAGCTCGTAAAGGTCGATGCTCGGACCGCCATTCTTAATCGGCGAAACCGTCGCGTGACCCTTGTCGTTAATGTCAAAGTAACTTACACCCCAGCCCTTTACGTTGTAAAGATCTCGGGAATCGTCAATGCGCCATTTTTTCATAAAGGATCCTTCGGATCAGTAGTCAGTAGACAGTAGGCAGTAGACAGGACTATCAAGAGAACTGTCTACTTCTAACTTCCTACTAATCCACCAGCACCGGGTTGAAGTCTTCATTCCACGGGAGGCCGTACTTGGTGAGGGCTTCCATGAACGGATCCGGATCGAACTCTTCGACCGTATGCACACCCGGCTTGTTCCACTTGCCCGTGAGCACCATCATGGCACCGCACATAGCCGGAACGCCAGTCGTGTAGGCAATCGCTTGGCTGCCCAGTTCCTTGTAGCATTCCTGGTGGTCGCAAACGTTGTACAGGTAGTAGGTCTTCGGCTTGCCGTCCTTAGTGCCCTTGAAAATGCAGCCGATGTTGGTCTTGCCCACCGTGCGGGGGCCGAGGCTTGCCGGGTCCGGAAGGAGGGCCTTCAAGAACTGGATAGGCACAATGTCCTGACCCTGGAACTTGATCGGCTGAGTGCTGAGCATGCCCACGTCTTCGAGGCAACGCATGTGGTCGAGATAGCTCTGGCCAAACGTCATGAAGAAACGGATGCGCTTGATGCCCGGAATGTTCTGGGCGAGGGATTCAATTTCTTCGTGGTGGAGGAGGTACATGTCCTTCTTGCCGACCTGTGCGAAGTTGTATTCACGCTTGATGCTCATGGCCGGAATTTCAACCCAGTGGCCCTTGCCGTTCTCGTCCGTGTCCCAGTAGCTGCCCGGAGCAGAAACTTCGCGGAGGTTGATTTCCGGGTTGAAGTTCGTTGCAAACTTGTAACCGTGATCGCCACCATTGCAGTCGAGGATGTCGATTTCTTCGATGGTATCGAACTGGTGCTTCAAGGCGTAGGCGCAGTATGCCTGAGAAACACCCGGGTCAAAGCCGGAACCGAGCAATGCCGTGAGACCAGCCTTTTCAAACTTTTCTTTGTAAGCCCACTGCCAGCTGTAATCGAAGTAGGCGCTAAAGCCCTTTTCCTTGCAGCGCTTGTCGTAAACCTTGCGCCATTCCGGATCGTCGATATTTTCCGGCTCGTAGTTCGCCGTATCCATGTAGTTCACGCCACATTCAAGGCATGCATCCATGATGGCGAGGTCCTGGTAGGGGAGAGCGATATTCATCACCAGGTCCGGCTTGTATTCTCTAATAAGAGCAGAGACGTTCTCGGCCTTGTCCGCATCGACAGCGGCAGTCGTGATGACCGTCTTCGTATTCGGGCGGAGTTCCTGAGCCAACTTCTCGCAATTTTCGCGATGACGGCTGGCGATGCAGATTTCGCTAAAAACTTCGCTGCAGGTGCAGCACTTCTTGATAGCAACTGTGGCAACGGCGCCACAACCGATAATCAATGCTCTTGCCATTTTTTGTTTGTTCCTCATTTGTTGAGAGTTAATCCATCGGGATGGCGAT
>JAFWRL010000120.1 GCA_017520105.1 Fibrobacter sp. | reverse complement strand
CTATCGCCAAGGCATCGGGCAAGACGTATGCAGAGATTGCCCAAGGGGCGCAAACGACGTCGGCGGCGGCTCAGCTCACGATGGACCAGTCTTGGAAGGCTGGGCACATCAGGGCATTTTGCTTTTAAACGCATCGCTTACCGTGCGTGCCCACATGGCAGCAAGCCACGCCGGCATTGGCTGGCAACAGTTTACGGACACGATTATCCAGCGACTTTCACAAGTCCGCGAGAACCTCGTCTTTTTGCTCTGGGGCAGCTTCGCCATCAAAAAACAAGTGCTCGTAGCACCCAACCGCGGACATCTCATCCTCACCGCCCCGCACCCGAGTCCGCTTTCGGCATACCGCGGATTCTTCGGTTGCAAGCACTTCAGCAAAGCAAACGCTTACCTTGTCAGCAAAGGACTTGAACCCATCGATTGGAGCATAAAATAGACGACAAATGCGTAGGGCGAGAGTCGCGCCCATGCTTGCATGGGCATGACCGAGTCCAGCATTTGGGATTAGAGCGAAGCGATAATCCAAAGAATACAGACGAAAGACGAGAGAAAAAACAAGAGGAGATAGTTTATGTCCAAAAAGGAATCGCTTAACGAGAACATCGACAAAGAAGAAAACCGCAACAAGGTTATCGTCAGAACCAGCGTTATCGGGATTGTTACCAACGTCATTCTTGCCAGCGTCAAGGCGGTTATCGGCCTCATGGCAAACTCCATCGCAGTCGTTCTCGATGCTGTGAACAACCTCTCGGACGCACTTTCGTCCATCATCACGATTGTCGGCAACAAACTCTCGCGAAAATTGCCCAACGAAAAGCACCCGCTCGGTTACGGCCGCATTGAATACCTGACCGCCATGGTCATCGCCTCCATCGTAATTTACGCGGGCATCACCTCTTGCGTGGAATCTATCAAAAAAATCATCCACCCCGAAGAAGCCGATTACTCCACCGTTTCACTTGTCATCATCGCTATTGCTGTTGTCGTGAAAGTCATTCTCGGGCGTTACGTGAAATCGCAAGGTGAACGCGTGAATTCCGGTTCGCTCATCGCCTCCGGCTCCGACGCGCTCTTTGACGCCATCCTCTCCCTTTCCGTTCTTGCTTCGGCACTCATCTTCATTTTCACGGGACTCTCGCTCGAAGCCTACGTCGGCGTTCTGATTTCCATCTTCATTATCAAGGCCGGCTTTGAAATGTTGAAGGACACCGTGAGCGACTTGCTCGGCAAGCAAAACGACAGCGAACTCACCAAGCAAATCAAGAGCCTCATCCGCAGCGAAGAAGGCATCCACGGTGCATACGACCTCGTCATCAACGATTACGGTCCCGAAAAGAAACTCGCCTCCGTGCACGTGGAACTCCCCGACACCATGACCGTCGCCGACCTGGATTCCCTCACGCGCAAACTCGAAAAGAAAGTCTATCGCGAAACAGGCGTCATCCTCACCGCCATCGGCGTTTACTCTTACAATACCAAGGACGACGAAGCCTCCAAAATTCGCGACACAATTTCAAACAAAGTCAAGTCGCACGATTGGGCACTCCAGATGCATGGTTTTTATGTAGATATCGAAGCCAAGGAAATGCGCTTTGACGTGGTCATCAAATTCGGCGTGAACGCCCAGGAAGCCCTCGAAACAATAAAGAGCGAAGCGGCGCTGCTCTACCCCGACTACAAGATACAGGTTTCACCCGATATCGATTTAGGATAATGAATTATAAGAGACGAGAGACGACAAATGCGCAGGTCGAGAGTCGTAGCCATGCTTGCATGGATATGACCGAGGCCAGCATTTGGGACTTGAGCAAAGCGAAAGGCCAAAGGCAAGACTAAATCCCCTAGTAACTAATAACTATTAACTAGTAACTAGTATTTAAAATACTATATTTGCGGCATGACTCACAAAAACTCAATGGCACGTGTCGTCCTTTTCATTTTTGTCGGCCTGATTTTAGGCGGCATCATGGGCGAAGCTCTCGGAGCTTTATTCGGCGAACTCGGAGTCCTCTTGAACGCTGGTGGCTACGATAACAGCGTCCACCATATTTTTACAGCGTCATGGGATCCTTGTATTGGTTTTTCTGGCGACACGCCGCAACCTGTCATCATCGACTTGTATTTGGTCAAATTTGCACTTGGGATTGGTTTTAAATTCAATCTCTTGAGTGCAGCAGGCATGATTTTAGCAATTTACATTATGAAATGGTCCGGAGAAAGATAATGCAGACTATTCAGGAACTTCAAGCTCAACTGGCAAACGGCAGCACCACTGCCGAAAAGCTTGCACAGGCTTCCCTCGAAAAAATTGAATCGACAAAGAATTTGAACGCCTATATTTCGGTGCTGAACGAACGCGCTCTCGAACGCGCCAAGGAAAGCGACAAGCGCCGCGCCGAAGGCAAATCTCTGGGCGCCCTCGATGGCATCCCGGTCGCTGTGAAGGACAACATGTGCTTGACCGGCACACGCACCACGGCCGCTTCCAAGATTCTCGACAACTTTGTTGCTCCATACACCGCGACAGCTTTGGAAAAACTCGAAGCCGCAGGCGCCATCATCGTCGGCAAGACGAACATGGACGAATTTGCCATGGGTTCCAGCAACGAAACCTCTTACTACGGTCCGGTCAAGAATCCGCTCGACGAATCTCGCGTTCCAGGCGGTTCCTCGGGTGGTTCTGCAGTCGCCGTCGCCTCTGGCACGGTTCCTTGCGCACTCGGTTCTGATACGGGTGGATCTATCCGCCAGCCGGCAGCCTGCACAGGCGTTGTCGGTTTGAAGCCGACCTACGGCCGCGTTTCCCGTTACGGCCTCCTCGCCTACGCAAGCTCTCTCGACCAAATAGGTCCGTTCGGTGCAACCGTCCGCGATTGCGCAACGCTCCTCGGTGCTATTTGCGGCATTGACCCGCACGACAACACCACGAGCACCCGACCAACCGAAGACTTTACAGCAAAACTCGATACTGGAGTCAAGGGCAAGGTCATCGGCGTTCCGAAGGAATACTTTGGCGAAGGTCTCGACGCAGAATGCAAGGCCGCCATCGAAAACATGCTTAAGAAGATGGAAGCCGAAGGCGCCACCATCAAGGAAGTGAGCCTCCCGCACATCAGCTACGCTGTGTCCAGCTACTACATCATCGCAACAGCAGAAGCAAGCTCCAACCTCAGCCGCTACGACGGCGTACGTTACGGCTACCGCAGCCCCGAAGCCAAGAAGCTCTTCGACCTTTACGCCAAGTCCCGCAGCGAAGGTTTCGGCAAGGAAGTGCAGCGCCGCATTCTCCTCGGAAGCTACGTGCTCAGCGCCGGTTTCTACGACGCTTACTACGTGCAGGCCCAGAAGGTTCGCCGCCTCATTACAGACGACTTCACCGAAGCGTTCAAGACTTGCGACGTGATTGCAAGCCCGACGATGCCGGGTCTCCCGCTCAAGTGCGGCATGAATGAATCCGACCCGATGGCGGTCTATCTCTCCGACATCTATACTGTTAGCTTGAACCTCGCTGGTCTCCCGGGCGTGAGCGTTCCTTGCGGTATGGCAGGCGGCCTCCCGGTTGGCCTCCAGTGGATTGGCAAGCCGTTCCAAGAAGCAGACTTGCTCAGCGTCGCCGAAGCAACGGAGATACTGAATAAGTAATGGAATTCCGCCTGCGCGGGAATGACACGAGTATAAGTATCCAAAATATTATTGTAAAAACGACATCCCAGCGCGGGTGTCGTTTTTTGCGTGGATCCTATCGGCCCGTTGGGCCTCCAGGATGACATTAAAAGATTCCATTATTTACGGTGTTCGTACAGATAAAGGTTCGCTTCAGGCACCGCAAGTTCCGAACCTTTTAAGATCCATTCGTCGTCGGTGCCACTACGGTAACTCACGAGAACGCTATAGTTTTTGTTGGACTGTAGAATTTCCGGCGGTACCGTCCAGAAGTTTTCCGTTCCGACAACCATTTCAAGCGTGTGAGCATCAGCGCCGTCCACTCCGCGAATCTCAATTTTCTTGACCATGTCCTTGGGATTACGCACCTGAATAATGCTCCAGAACGTGCTAGCGCCCTCTTTAACCCAAATGGATGTGGAATCGCCCCACACGCCTTTAACGCCTTCGCAGCTCACAAACTCCCATTCACCGTAATAACGGCCCACCAAATTTCCCATGATATCGCTTGCCGGAGCACCACCCAAATCGACACCGCAGTTCGCATCCGGGCAACGGTCGGTTATGCGCACAGTCACTTCTTTCCAGCCATCCGGCGTCTTCGCTTTCACATGAACGCAGCCTCCGCAAGCAGCGCCGCCATCCCACGGGCCTTTATCATCGCCAGGCGAGACATTCACATGGATTGCCGCGTAATACTGGATATTCGTCTGTCCGTAATTGCAGGCGCCACCAAGACTCGTCTCCTTCGCCGTGACGCTCCCGTAAGTTGTTACGGAACCCTTGCCGCCATTCTCGACAAGCACGGGATCTGTCGCCGTGTAGCTATCGCATTTCGTACAAACGCCATTATCAGAAGAACCCGCAAGTTTTTCAGAACTGCTCGACGACTCCGGCAGGGATTTTGCAGAGCTGCTCAAGTCCGCCACCGAAGACGATTCAGCGGCTTTTTCCGATGACGAAGTCGCTGGCTTTTGCGATTCACTACTTACAAAAGCGCTCGACGAATTCGCAACAGTTTTTGCGGAACTACTTGACACAACCGATTTTCCAGAAGAAGAACTTGCTGATTTTGCAGAAGAGGATTCGGGAGCACTGAGACTACTCGAAACCACTTCCCCGATTGATGAAGAAGACTCTTCGCTCACAGTCACCGGCGTTCCATCCGACGAATCACCGCACGCCCAAAATACGAGCAAGCCAACACAAAAAAGAAAATCTAATCTACGTAAATGCATAATCATCCAACCAAGTATTAATATACATCAAATTAAACACCCCCTTCTAAATACAACGAAAAAAAATTATAATTCTACTAAAAGAGAGTAAAATCATGCAAAATCAAATCAAAAAAGATATTCACGAAAACATGCCACGCTATATCGACATGCTTTCGAGCCTGGTAGCCATTCCATCCATCAGTTTCGACAATTTTGACCAGAAATTTGTTTTGGACTCCGCGAATGCCGTTAAGGAAATGTTTGCGAAAGCAGGACTCACGAACATCCAGTTTTTGATGCCGCCAAGCGGGCGCCCGAGCGTCTATGCCGAAAGCCTCACCAGCCCGGACAAGCCGACTATTCTTTTGTACGCGCATCACGACGTGCAGCCGCCCATGCGAGAAGCTTTGTGGGACACGCCGCCGTTTAAGGCTACGCAAAAAGGCGACCGTCTCTTTGGACGTGGCACCGCCGACGACAAAGCAGGAATCATCACGCATCTCGCGGCACTTGAACAAGTCCGCAGAGAGCTTGGCGAAAAAGGCCCAAACCTCAAGTTCATCATCGAAGGCGAAGAAGAATCCGGAAGCGCAGGCTTCGAACATATCCTCACGAACAACGCGGAACTTTTGAAGTGCGACGCCGTCATTGTCGCGGACCTGGGGAACTTCGCGAAGGGGACGCCCTCCATCACGACGACGCTCCGCGGCATGAGCGCCATCAACGTCACGCTCCGAGCGACAAAGGCTCCGCTCCATTCCGGCTCATGGTCAGGCCCGATTCCAGACCCAGCCCAGGCGCTGTGCCGCATGATAGCAAGCCTCACCAACAAGGACGGCAAAATTCTCATCCCGCATTACGAAGATGACATTATCCCGCCGACAAAAGAAGAACTGGAATCTTACAAGTCGCTCGGCATGACCGAAGAAATTTTCCGCAATGACGGCGGCATTCTCGAACAAGTAAAGTTGAACGTACCCGAAGACGAGATTTTGATTTCGCTGTGGCGCCGTCCAAGCATCATCGTGAGCACCATCGAGTCTGGCTCCCGCGTGAACGCAGGTAACGTGTTGCAAGACAGCGCCTACGCCCGCATCGGCATTCGCCTTGCCCCCGGCATGGACGCCGTCAAATGCACCGACATGCTCGCCGACTTCCTCAAAGCGCAAGTTCCAAACAACATGGAAATCACCATCGACAAGGAAGATGGCGCGAATCCGTTCGTCACCGACACGACGCACCCGTTCTTCCAAAAAATGAGCGACGCCATGGCAAGTGCATACAATTCTCCCACCAAGTTTATTGGCTGCGGCGCAAGCATCCCCGGAGCAGAACTTTTCCGCAACACGTTCGGCGACATTCCCATTTTGCTCACCGGCCTCGAAGACCCGGAATGCAACGCCCACGGCGAAAACGAGAGTTTGTATTTGCCCGACTTTGAAAGCGGCATCGTCGCAGAAGCGCTTTTCTTTGCAAGCATTTAGCAAGAAGGAGAAAAAATGAAACGTTTAAAACTCGTCGTACTGACAGGCGCCGGAATCAGCGCCGAATCCGGGCTTCGCACATTCCGCGGAAACGACGGCATGTGGGAACACGAAAACATCGAAGACGTCTGCACGCCGGACGCACTCCGTCGCGACCCCAAACGCGTCAAGGACTTTTACAACTTCCTGCGAAAGGGACTCCCCGAGCACCAGCCGAATGCGGCACACATCGCGCTTGCCAAACTCGAAGAACGCCTCGGCGATGAATTCTTGCTCGTGACGCAAAACGTCGATGACTTGCACGAACGCGGCGGCAGCAAACGCGTGTTGCACATGCACGGCGACTTGATGAAGCTCCGCTGCACCAAGCACGAACACGAATTCGATTTTACCGGCGAAGAAACAATGGACACGAAATGCCCGATTTGCGGAAGCCCCGTGCGCCCGGACATCGTATTCTTTGGCGAGACGCCGCTATACATGGACGAAATCCAAAGCGCCCTCAAGAGTTGCGATGAATTTGTCTATATCGGCACAAGCAGCGTCGTGTATCCTGCAGCAGGCTTCAAGAGTTTTGCGCATTCATACGGTGCGAAAGTCACTTGTTTGAATCTCGAAGCACCCTACGGCGACCCTTACACGGACGTCGTCATTCAAGGCAAAGCCACAGAAATCGTCCCCAAATGGTGCGAAGAGTTCAAGTGACTTGATTAACCCTTATCTTCTGCGGTATCGTCTTTAATCAAACGGACATACGACTGCGAGTGCGTGCTAAAAGAAATCCTGCCAGGGAAAATTTCAAAACAGTATTTGTCATCCGCAGTCCAGAAATGACTGTAATAATTGCTACCAATACCGCCAGTATTGCCTTTTACCGGAGTCGCTTCGAAACCCAAGTTATCTGTCGGGGTCACGCTGCACTTTTCCCAGCCGTTCCGCGACATCAAAACACTCGACGCATCGCCCAATCCCAGGTTTGATGCGGTTTGAACAAGTTTTTCAAAGTCCTTTTTCTTGGGTACTCTCCACCCGCGAACCGAGCAGTACTTATTGACAGAATTCCATTCGTACAGGCCCTCGCCACAATAGCCGACGCACTTGTATTTCAAGGGTTCTTTCATCCATACCTGGTCGCCAATTTTCACGGTCTTATAGACTTGACCGTCACGAGGATCTACAAAATGGCCTTCAAAGAAATTTTGGGACAACGGAAATATCTTTTTCCAGATATACGTTTGCAAAGCGTCAAGCATCTGGGCACATGGTTCAAAAGACATTCCTAAATCCACACAGAGACGCTTCAAGCACGCTTCAATGACTTCTTGCTGTTCGCCATCTGAGAAATCCTTCACTGCAGACATACTCGACGGAATATGTTTCAGAACAAGCAAAAACAAGCGGTCTTTTGCATCTTCAAATTCAGGAGCTTCCAAATTGCGCAGTTCATTTTCTAAAACCGAATCATCGACAAAAAGGCCCTCGCCCACTTTTTGCAACAACGTATCAAACAAGTCGTTCACGCCCTTTTGGGGAACTTTGACGGCCGGCCTCACCAGTTTTGCGCCGCAGAACGGGCAATTTTCCATTTTATCGAGTAAAGCTTCAAAATCCTTTAAGTTTTTATGGCATTGGTTGCAAAACATGAATGTTTTCCCCGAAAAGATTATCGAATTATCAACAATTCAAAGATAATATTAATTTGAAAAAAATTATGATACTCCACTCAAAAACCATTTTTTAATGCAATAAAGAACTCTCACAACGATTAATCGTTATCCTAAAATTACTCGACTATTTTCCCGCATCATTTAGAACTATGCATAAAAGAGTCTATAAATTTTTTCCATTTGTTTGAAAAAAACAGTATGCAAAATGTTCCGCGTCTGCAATTTTTGGCGGAAGTTCCGCAGAGAGACATTTTTCGCGAACTTCGGTAGAAGCCTGCGCACACTTGCAGCAACGGTCGGCAAAGCGGCAACCTTGGGCAAAATCTTTCGGATGCGGGACAGAACCGGGAATTGACGAAAGTGTCCGCAAGTCGCTATGGCTTTCGGGGATTGCCGCCAAAAGTCCTTGCGTATATGGGTGCATCGGGTGGTTGATGACTTCGCGAACGGGGCCTTCTTCGACGATGCGACCGGCGTACATCACTGCGACGCGGTGGGCGTACTGCGAAACGATACCCATGTTGTGCGTAATGAGGAGGACTGCAGTTCCTGTTTTTTCGGCCATGTCCTTGAGCACGGCGAGCACTTGAGCCTGCACGGTCACGTCCAGAGCGGTCGTCGGTTCGTCAGCGATAATGAGTTTTGGTTTTGGCAAGAGCGCCATCACGATGCAAACGCGCTGGAGCATGCCGCCCGAAAGTTCGTGCGGGTAGGAATTCAAAACGCGATCGGGATCGGTGAAACCGGCTAGGCGGAGCTGTTCGCGGATAAGGTCTAAAGGAAGTTTCCCCCGGAACAAGTCCGGGGCAGGCTTTTCAAGTCGGGAATGACATCCCTTTGAGGAATGCGCATTTGCAGACTGTGAATTTGAAGAATGCGCATTTGAGGACTGCGCAGAGTCCAACGATTCGCGAGAAACAGCGAACTTGAAAACCTCGAGGAGTTGCTTTTTGATGGTGACGACTGGATTGAGCGCTTGCATCGGTTCCTGGAAGATGCACGCAATTTCGGAACCGCGGACTTGCTGGAGTTCCGCTAGCGAAAGCTTTACAAGATCACGTGAAGTCTCGCCGGCATTGAACAAAATCGAACCATTCACAATTTTAGCGCTGGGCCAGGGCAGCAAACGCAAAATACTCATAGCAGTCACGCTCTTTCCGCAACCGGACTCGCCCACCAGTGCAAAAAATTCACCCGGATAAATGTCGAACGAGACACGGTCCGTCACCTGCAACGGTAGCACACCATCACGCGAGTTGCCGTTCTTGTCAAACCCGAACGCAACCGAAACATCTTTTACGCACAAAACGGGATTAGACATACCTATCCCCCGACTTCGGGTCCATGGCATCCCTCACGCCTTCGCCGACAAACGTCGTGAGGAGTAGCGTTACGAACAAAGCAGCAACAGTGCTCACGGATATCCACGGAGCGTAGAGGTTGTTTAGCCCCTGGCTCATCAACTCGCCCCAACTTGGCGTGGGCGGTTGCAACCCAAAGCCCAAGAAGTCGAGCGACGTGAGGCTCCCGATTCCGCCGATAAGCGTGAACGGGAAAAGCGTCACCACGGGCGTCATCGCGTTCGGCAAGATTTCCTTGAAAAAGATATGACGATGTCCAAGTCCAAGCACCTTCGCGGACATCACATACGTCATGCTGCGGAGCTTCAGGAATTCCGCACGCATGTAGTGACTGAGCGAAAGCCAGTTGAACGCGGCCATAATCAAAATCAAGAGCCAGAAGCTGCGACCGTAAATACTGCCGATGAGAATCACCACGTAGAGCATTGGGAGCGACGACCAAATTTCAATCATACGCTGCATGCCCGTATCCCAGAACTTCCCGAGGTAGCCCTGGATGCCGCCAATCACAATGCCAAGGAACGTGCCAAGCACAGTCAACAACAAGCTAAAGCTAATGCAAATACGGAACCCGTGAATCAAGCGCGAAAGGACATCTCGCCCATTGCTATCCGTGCCGAGCCAGTGCTTTGCGCTCGGCGCAAACGGAGGGGTTCCCTCCTCGCTCAGATCCGCCTTCAGCGGATCGTGCGGCACTGGCGGCATGAGCGTCCACATTTCGGGGCAGCCACCCGCACGCGGGAATCCGTCTTCTTCGTCCTGCTTGCATTCGGCCACATCCGCAAAAAGTTTCGCATAATCCTGTTCCGTCTTGTATTCACCACCAAAGTCCGCCTCGCTGTAACGCGCAAACGCCGGGAAATAATTCTTGCCGTTGTAACGCAAGAAGAACGGTTCGTCGTTTACCGTCCATGGGCTCGTAAGCGAAAGCAAGTACGCCACCACTAGAATCACAAGCGACCAAAAGGCGCGCTTGTTCTTGCGGAAGCGTTTCAGACGGTTCAAAGTTTCTGTCGAAAGTCTAAGTTTCATTTATACAAGTGTTCTGCAATAGAGTTCCGTGCAAGGAGATCCCCGAACAAGTCGGGGATGACATAAAAAGGTTCGGTGCATTTTCGCATCTTTCATGGCATCGTTTTTGCGACAGTCCCAATACATTTTCTCATTTTCCGGTTCATTATTTTTGCTGCGGTCCCAATAGCGACAACCATTAAATACTCGACTCGATAAATTCCTTGCGGAACGTTCCGTTTCCAAGCAAAATATCAATCGGCAATTTCTTGAACTCGTACTCGTACGGAGGCTGTTTCCAAGCAAAATCCTTCGGGTATTCGTTGAAAATATACTGCAACAGTTTCACCGCCATTTCAAAACTGCGGAACGAGTTTCGGTCTGTCACGTGAATCTGCGCACCGCCACAAATCTGCCCCGCGCCCTTGTGGAACGTCGGCTGGAAATAGTTCTCGCGGAAATACACGCCCGGAAGCTTGAGTCCGTTCATGTACTTGCAAAGCTTGACCGCATCGATAAACGGCGCACCGAAAATTTCGAACGGACGCGTCGTACCACGGCCTTCGCTCACGTTGGTCGCTTCGAACAGACACATCCCCGGATAAACAATTGCCGTATCGAGCGTCGGCATATTCGGGCTCGGCAAAATCCACGGAAGCCCCGTTTCGTCAAACCACATCTTTTTATCGTAGCCGTCCATGTGCATCACATAAAGTTCGCACTTCGGGAATCGTTCCGCCTTGAACTGTTCTGCCAGTTCGCCAATCGTCTTTGCGTGGCGCGTGCGAATGCTATGGAGCCCCACAAAACTTGTGTAATTGAGGTCGAGCACCGGCCCTTCTTCGTCCACGCAGTTGATCGGATTCGGGCGATCCACCACGACCACCGGGATTCCGGCTTTTTCGCACGCCTTCATGCAGAGGAACAACGTCCAAATGAACGTGTAGTAACGCGCACCCACATCCTGCAAATCCACAAGCATCGCATCCACGTGCGAAAGCATTTCCGCCGTCGGCTCGCGATGTTCTCCATAAAGGCTGTAAACCGGAATATGCAATTCCGGGTCCTCGTAGCCTTCCCATTCAATCATGTTGTCTTGCGTGTGCCCCTTGATGCCGTGTTGCGGGCCAAACAAAGCCGAAAGCTTAAAGAGCTTGCCGTCCAAATCCTTGAGCAAGTCAAGCGTATAACGCAAATCCGCACAAACCGAAGCCGGATGCAAAACCGCTCCCAGGCGCTTTCCGCGAAGCGCTGCCGGGAAACTTTTTTCGAAATGAGAAAGAGCTAATGTTACCATGTTTTTAAAGGTAGTAAAAAGAAAATCGCCCACGAACACAGGATAATACCCGAGGTCGTTAATAGCTATTTCTGAGACAGTCTATAGACAAAACAAGTTTTTTCATGCAAATCAACCTCTTTCTGTAGGGAGAGGCTTCGTGCTACTCTTTGTTTTTGATGCAGCGAATGGAAACGGGGGTACGTTTATTAATATCTTCAGCGATGTAGGAGTCCACATCATCACTTAACACATATTGAAAGACTCCATTTTGAAACACTTCCGATTCAGTCGTGGACCAGAAGCGAGTAAAATAATCTCCATCTCCAGCAGAGGTTCCGGCAGGGACGGCAGAAAAGCCGAACTCATCTGTAATTTGCTCGCTACGACCCCAAACTTGCTCGAAACGACCAAAATTCCATGCTCCCTTGGCCTTTAAAGCCTCTGCGACCGTTTTGGCCTTTTTGTTTTTCTCAACATAGATGTCTAAAGTTTCCCAATCCTTTTTACTGGGAATTCTCCATCCCTCGGGGCAGATGCCCTGTACGGGATCATTCAATAATCCCCTAGCCTTTTCATTCTGGTATTTCTGCGGCAAGGCAACTGCGGTCGTCCATAAATACAGCGTTCCGCCTTTTTCACAATTTATGGGTTCAAGCCCCTTGCACGATGCACCTGTAATAGAATCCGTATCGTAAGACAGATTTTGGGCGAACCAGGTTTGCGCTCCGATATCTACAATCTTGTACGTCTTCCCGTTCCGATCATCCGTAAAGGTCTTGTAGTCAATATCTGGATTTGTATAATCGATAGTTTCTTCATCGTAAATCGATGCCAGACGCCAGTCCACCCCGCATATATATTTTAATCCTTTTTCGTCTATAACGACCTCATCCTGGTTTTTAGCTGTACAAGACTTCTTTAAACGGATCTCGATATCAGAGGCTTCATTCCATGTATGGAAATAGCATACGTAGTAAAGCATCGCTTTGTACTCGTCAACATACATGGAATCCATTTTTCCGAGATTGTCGTCGGTGCATTTCTCTAAGGCCGAACTCGAACTGCTTTCTACTGTCTTGGAGCTGGAACTGGACTTCGGCAATTCACAGGGGCCCGGAGGGTCTCTTTCCCACGCGAAAGCGGACATCCATGTATGCGGATCCATTCCCTCGTGCTTGGTAAACAGTTTCGCGAGAGTCGTGTCGAGATCCGTTTTGACATCTTCTGTTTCGGGGCACCATTTGCCGTCCAGACAGCTTAGGGCGTATTTCCAAAAGAGATAATCCCACACTTGGAACGATTCCGGAGAGGCCAGCACATAGGGCAATGTATAAGCGTGGATGGAATCTATGTCAACCGGACAGCCGACGGAATCTTGCGGAAGGAACCAGCTTGGACCAACATGAAGGGTGTCCTGGATATAATCGTAATATATCTTGTGCACAACCTCGTCGGTTCCCCTCTTGTGAACGCGCATTATTACAAGATAAGACAACATGTCGTCTTCGCGTAAAATATCAATTCTTCCGTTGCGTTCGCCAATGTAGGGCTCTTCGATGGTCTTCTTGGAGGAAACAGGGAATGCCTGGAAGTATTGTACCGAATCGACCTTGGCCGGGACTTTCCATGACTGGTAATATAGGGCGCAGGCAAGCGAGAAATCCTTATGCGCATCCGTAAACGAAGTGAGCGTGACACTGTCCGCGTTTATGTGGGCGAGAGTTCCCAGACGTTTCTTGTACTTATCGAATGTCATGGGAATGATGAGGCTGTCTTCGCCACTCACCAGCTTGCATCGTGAGAGCGTCGTGTCGCCTTCGAAGTATTGCGGTGCCACGCTGGGCATTATGGTGAGGAACAGGGAACCATTCTTGTAAGGATAAGAGTTTATCCTCGGGGAAAAGCTCAGGTAAAAACGGTCGGTATGCTTGAATATTTTTCCAGACTTTTCGGAAGGGACGATATCGAACGTGACCGCCATCTGGTTACAGGTCGACTCTGTCGAGATTTCGACGGTGTGCTTTTCTTCGTCAGGCAGAGGAAGCGCCTGTCTCCCCCATTTCGATTCGACCGTCTCGACCTTTTTGCCGTCAATCTTGTATGTCAAGGAACTTGAATCTTTACATTGGTGGAATCTTGGAGAAACATCGAAAACGACGGTGTCGATATAAAAGTTTCGTTCAATGGTATAATGGTCGCCATCGCCAAGTTCCCCGTTGAAGAGATAGGAATCCTGATATGCGGCGAGTTCGTAGATTTTGTCCGTTCCGTTATAATGGAGGATTTTTACGTAAAGCGAATCGGCACGTTCAATAGGCTGTATAGATTCTTTCGGATTTTCTGAAGGGAACGTTGACGAGGAGTCGCTACACCCAGCAATCCATGCGCATAAAAAAATCAAAAAAAGAACTTTTTTCATATGTCTCTCAAATTCGTTTATTGGTACTGGTAGTAACCGTCTATATAAGAATAAAGAATGATGGCCGATGGCCGGAGTGTTACGTTTTCCTTGGCTTTCGGGATAATCTTGATGGAGTTCGTGTTCTCGCACAATCCGAATACGGTCTGGTTGTCAAAAGTGAAATTGCCATTGTCATCGATGTCAACTTCGTCACCAGCACTGACCTGTAGGTGGCGTAGCGAGATTTTCTTATCGAAATAGGCGGTATCGAAACCGTCCAGATGCATTGTGGACGTGCCTGTACGTTTTACCATTCGCGGCAGTTCCGTATCAGCCTTGGCAGAATCTACAGTGGCGTTACCGAAGGTGCCCGAAAGTGACCAATGAATTTCTACAGGTTCAGGCTTGACAATTTCGGAAGGGTCATCCGATGTGCAGCCGTAAAGAGCCAACAAAATTGCAAAAACCAGAAACTTCTTCATTATTTTACCATTAATTTATTTGCGCATATAATAGGAAAAGCCTTTCTAGAGTTAAAAATACATTTTTGAGCGCAAAAAAGGGACATTTCTTGTTCGGGATAATCCATGAGGCAGCGAATGGAAAAGGCAAAACAGAATTGTAATCAACAGAATTGAATCCGGGTACTGAAAAAAAGATAAATAATGCTATAAGACTAGATAGGTTTACTGTCGTAACCGCAGTTGAAAAGCGAAAAACATGCCGCTGAAACGCAATTTTTATGAAAAAATACGATTTAGCTTGACAGAGCCCTCCAAAGAGTGTATATTTGAGCAGTAGCACAAAAGTGCATATTTGGAGATTTTATGATTGAGCGAATCCGTGGCATTTTGGTACAGAAAACCCCTACATTTGTAGTCGTGGAATGCGCCGGTGTCGGTTACGGCATCAATATTTCGGCCTATACGGCAGGCAAGCTCCCCGAAGAGGGAGCTGAAGTCACATTGCACACGAATCTCGTGGTACGCGAAGATTCCATGACGTTATTCGGTTTTGCAGACACGACCGAAAAGAACCTGTTTCTCATGCTTCTGGACGTGAACGGGGTCGGCCCAAAGATGGCGCAGCGCATTTTGAGCGGCGTGACGCCTGCCGACCTTTTGAACATGATTGCAAGCGACAACAAGGCCGCATTGAGCAAAATCAAGGGGCTTGGCAAAAAGACATGCGAGCAGATGACGCTGACGCTCAAGGATAAAGCGGGCGCTATGTTGCAGTCGCTGGGCGATGTCGAAGGGAGCGGTATCACGGGCATCGGCGCTCTGACGGGCGCAAAGCTGGAGGCGGTTTTGGCTCTGCATACGCTTGGGGTCAAAGACCCGGCGGCAGAGAAGGCGGTGGTCAAAGCAGTCGAAGTTCTCGGCGACAGCGCGGACGCGGCTGCACTTATCCCGGAAGCTCTCAAGTATTTGTAATTTGTAATTAGTAATTAGACGATAGACCATTGACTACTGACCATTGACCAAGAACTAGAATATGGAAGATCAGCGTATAATTTCTCCGCAGAAATGCTCTTTTGACGAAAGCGATTCCGACCGGAACTTGCGCCCGCCTAGCCTAAGCGAATTTACAGGCCAGGACGACATCAAGGAAAGTCTTTCCATCGCCATCGAAGCGGCAAAGCACCGCGGCGATGCGCTCGACCATTGCCTTTTTGCGGGCCCTCCGGGACTCGGCAAGACGACGCTTTCGAGCATCATCGCGAAAGAAATGGGCGTGAACATCCACATTACGAGCGGACCCGTCCTCGAAAAGGCAAGCGATCTTGCGGGGCTTCTCACAAGCCTGCAAGAAAACGACATTCTGTTCATCGACGAAATCCACCGCTTGAACCGCGTCGTCGAAGAATACCTCTACCCCGCCATGGAAGATTTTAGGCTCGACATTATGCTGGACTCTGGTCCTGCGGCAAGGAGCGTGAATCTCCCGCTCAAGCATTTTACGCTTGTCGGCGCCACAACCCGCAGCGGGCTTTTGACAGGCCCCCTCCGCGACCGTTTCGGCTTACAGTACCGTCTGGAACTTTACAACGAAAAGGACATCGTCAAAATTCTCATGCGTAGCGCCCGCATTCTGGGCGTTGAGCTCACCGAAGATGCAGCCAACATTCTCGGCGGTCGCTGCCGCGGAACGCCCCGTATCGCAAACCGCGTCCTCAGGCGCTGCAGGGACGTTGCGCAAGTGCGCGGCACCGGCGTCATCGACGAACGCGCCGCCATCAAGACACTCGAAATGCTCGGCATCGACAGCGAAGGCCTGGACCCGACGGACCGCAAAATTCTTTCGCTGATGATAGACAAGTTCGGCGGCGGCCCCGTGGGCCTCGGCACGATTAGTGCAGCGATGGGCGAAGAACCCGACACGCTCGAAGAGGTCTATGAACCTTACCTTATCCAGAAGGGGCTGATTTCGCGAACACCGCGTGGCCGCATCGCGACGCCGAACGCCTACAGAATGTTGCACAAAGAAATTCCGCGATCACTCCAGAACGAACAGACGGAACTCGAACTATAAGCAGAATCAACGCTGTTCCGTGTAAACAACTGACCCCGGCACACAAGGCAGAGGTGACAGGCAAAAACGCCGGGATACAGGCAATACGCAGCATGAAAATTACAGAACGCAAGCCCCTAGATTCTATCTGAATTCCGGCGCGATGGTCAAAATCATGCTCAAGCCATGCCATCCGTGGAATGCAAACTGAATACGGAACAAGTACATGTCCGGCTTGCGTACGCGAACACCAAAGCCCCATGAGTTGTACAAGTTCTTTTTCGACCAGTGGTCAATCCGGTCGCTAATCATGGCGTATTCATCGAACACGACGCCATCGACAAGCCTATCTACCGGCCAACGGTATTCTGCCGAAATACCCATAATAAAGGGACTCGACCACGCTCCCGAATACCCACGCAACGGATACCGGGCATTCAACCCCGGGAATGCCGTATAAGGCGCACCGCCTTTTTCCATTTCCCACATGCCCAAGAAACGGTACTGGAAAGCAAGTACGCGACGTTCAAATAACGTTTCGACCAAGTTTTCCGGGCGCCACACGCGAAGCGCTTCGTTCAACGAAAAATCCGTATAGAACTTTCTCGTCTTGCGGGCT
Source organism: Fibrobacter sp. (assembly GCA_017520105.1). The sequence goes on along the minus strand of JAFWRL010000120.1, from coordinate 1,158 downwards.
TCTTTTGCCGAAAGCACATACTTCTGGGCACGCCCGATAAAGAAGTAGATTTGGTAAAATAGTTCCGCCCTCACGTAATCGTGATTTTTCCCGCCATCATCCAAGCCCTCTTCGCGGGGCAGTCCGGCACGTGTAAAATCATTACGGCCAATGCTACCATACTTTCCCACAAACACATACGAACCGCTGATACTCAAGCGATTGCCTCTCGAAGGTGCATACGGGAAATCCAGATTGTCGAACACGAGATTCGCATAAACAGGAATTTCAAAATGACTCTGATACAGTCCGCGGTCGGCAATCGGGTATTTGACATCGTCAAGCACGGAATCCTTCGTATCCGAAAAATCCGCAATGTGGTAGTCAAATTCGGCACCGACGCTAAAGTTCAAGTTTCGCGATTCCGTCAGCGGGAACCCAAGCTTTGTATCAAAGAATATCGTCGTATCTGCCTGGACAAACGATTCTCTGGATCCCGGAATGACAAATGCATTATTCCTGTCCATGTAGATGCCTGTACTGACAGCGCCATACATGTTCTTGCCAAAAAGGGACTGTTTGGAATAACGCATCTTAAAGTCGATATCGCTGTTCGCATAGAAACTTCCTTGCAAAACCGCGTAATCGCCCTGCTTAAAAAGGTTCCTGTGGCGGTAGTACCCTCCAAGCATCGTGGCCGTTCCCGGCTTTAAATTGAATGTCGGATAAATCAGGATATTCCGGTTTTCACCGAACGTAATCAAATCAACCGTTTTTTCGACAACACCATTCTTGATGGCATAATGCAACGGCTCCGAAATCGGATAGACCAACACTCCAAAAAACGGCTGGACAATATGGATAAACGGCCAAGAAATGACCTCGGTAAATGACATGGACTCCGAAGAGGAATCCTTGGCAACCTTAGCCGCCTTCTTTGCATGCGCTGACACGGACAGCACACCCACAAGCAATAGTATCGTCAAAAACCGAATCATTCCACTGCAAATTATAATTATATTGAGTACGATGTTTTCACTTTTTTCAAAAATTATCAAAAAATTAGCGACCTATCCCAAAATCATCCTCACGGTATTCTTGGCGATAGGCATCCTGAGCATTTATCCCATCATGCACCTGCGCTGGGATTTACAGTTGCAGGACACGATTACAAGCGCT
>JAFWRL010000119.1 GCA_017520105.1 Fibrobacter sp. | reverse complement strand
GTCTTGTTATCTTGTTCGTCGCGACAGTCAAAAGTTTTCGTCTTATCGTCGGTTTCCAGGAAGCAAACGACCTTGTCTTGGCAATAGTAGGTTTCTGCGCATGAGTAGGGCTTTGTGCATGAAGGGTCGTCGGGGCTCCACATATGGTCCAATTCGCAGGCAATCGGTTCTTTGCTATTGCTTGAAGAATCGTCACTACAACCGCCCCAGAAGAGGGCGGTCAGGGCGAGTGCAATTATTTTCCAGTGTTTGTAGAACATAGCTATCCTATTCTTCGGTTTTCTCGAGATTCAGGCAATCATTTATTTTCTTGTCGAGTTTTTTGGTCTCTTCTTTGTACACCTCATTGTATTTTTCGTCGTATTGAGGCTTTTTCTTTGCTTGTTCCTCGTCAAATTTCTGCTGTTCGAGGTATTCTTTTGTTGGGCGCGTGGTGCCGTCGCTGCATGTTTCTTCTGCGGGGAGGCGATTTGCATATGGTGCACCATACACTGCGACAAAGTTGCGTTCTAAATCTTCTTGCATGTCTTTAAGGCATTTTGGGGTGTCTTTAGAGAGGCTATCGCGAATGGCTGTTATTTTTCTGTTTGCATCAAATTTTGCTTGACTTGATGCGTCTGGGGCTGCATTGTCTATAGAGTAACGGTCGGCTTTGCTTACGGAGAAAAATTTGTCTAAGTTAGGACTGCATGTCACATCGGCGGAGCTGGAGCTTTCTGCTACGGAACTGGACGATTCATCTTGATTGTTTTTGATCGTATAGAGCCTGTTGTATTGCTTGCGAAATTCTTCTTCGCTGTAGGTCTTGCCGTCATCGCAGGAAATTGTTGTTTCGGTGGTCGCTATTACGCCATAATCGAGACATATCATTTGTTTTGTGATGCTGTCTTCTTTGCATGGGTATTCTGGCTCGTAACCCGTTACCGAGTCTCTTGCTACGCAGTTCACTCCGTTTTCGCAGTGGTAGGAATATTCGAATACTCCTCGACTGCTCGTGCTCGCCTTTATTCCTTTGTCTTTGTCATCGAGGTAGCATGAAACTTTGTCATAGACTCCGTAGGCGGGCATGACTTGCGTAAGCTCGCTGCTGGAACTCGGTGCTGATGCTTCGGAAGAACTGCTTTCGGCTGCGTTTTCATTAGAACTTTCGATATGACTGTCAGAACTTGCACTAGGGTCAACAGCGTGTGGCGTGTCCTGGCCGATTGTCGGGAACACGTTGTCGTTTTCGCTCGTGCAACTTGCCCAAAAGAGGGCTGTGGTCGTGAGCAAAAGTCTTTTCCAGTGCTTGCGAATGTTCATTTTTAGGTGCTAGGTGGTAGGTTGTAGTTGGTAGGTTGTAGTTGGTAGAACTTAGGTGGCCCTTCGACAGGCTCAGGGACCTTATTTCGGTTGGTGAGCTTGCCGAACCAAAGCTCTAAGTTCTAAGCTCTAAAATATCATTTCTCTGGGCATTCGATGTTGGCGTGGCAAGCGCCGATTCCGTGTTCGTTACCTTGTTCATCCACGGTGATTGCGTCGATGCAGACTCGGACAGAATCGTATTTGCAGTTCGTCGCTCCGCATTCGTCTGTGTTTGGAGCTACGATCTGGATGTCGTCGGGTAATGTTTCTTCCCTTTTAGGATCTTCGATGTAAAGTCCCGGATTCTTCAGGTATTTAGTCCCGTCTTCACATTCGATGATGCTTATGGTCATGCCGTTTTTGTCTGTGGCAGTTGTATTGTAACATTTGGTCGGGAAACATCCGTAACCGGCTACGGCGTCGTCCTTGGTGTCGCAACCGCCCCAAACGAGCGTGAGCGTCGAGAGAAAGAGGAATTTTAGGAACTTGTAGAACATGTTTAGATCTTAGGTGTTAGGTGATAGGTTGCAGGGGGGGGGGGCGGTGCTTATAAAACATTTTGAATCTATGCCATAAGGACATAGATTCAAAGTTTCGTTAGGTTTGATCCGTGCCGAATGGATTCAAGCATTTGTTGATTCTTTTCTGAATGTTCTCCAATTTTTCTTCGTAAATCTTTTGACATTCTGCGTCTAGGGCCGGTTTGTTCGCTTCCCATTCCTCCTTCATTTTCAGATATTCTTGGTATTCCTTTGTTGGGTGCGTTGTTCCGTCGCTGCAAACTTCATCTTTGGGGAGTGTGACTGGTGCTCCGTATAGAGCGACGAACATGTCGAGTTCTTGGCGCAAGTTTGCAAGGCACTGCGGGACTGATGGCAGAGTCTTTATCGTGCTGTCGATTTTGCTAACGCTTGCGCGTTTTGCCCGTTCTTCTGCGTTCATTTTTGCGATGTCTGCAGAGTATGATGGTGGGTAATAGGTTACCGTAGAATCTCCGGGGGCGCATGTCACTTTAGCGGAACTGAAACTTTGTTCTGTGCTGCTGGAACTTGGCGGCTTGATGCCTGCGTTGAAGTAGCGGGAGCGGAATTCTGCTTCGTTGTAGGTAACGCCGTCGCAGTCGTAAGTCCTTTCGGTGATATGAACAACGCCATAATCGGGGCAAGCTACGGCACCCTTGAGGTCGCCATCGTCAACAGGACTGCATGGGTATTCACTCATGTAGCTTCCCCTTTCGGTTTCCTTGCAGACAACCCCGTCATCGCAATAGAATTTCTTTTGTGCAATTTCGCCGTTCGTTTTGACGCCCTTGCTGTCTTCGTAGCAGGGAACTGCTTCAACGCCATATGCGGGCACTGGTAGTACGAAACTGCTGGAACTTTTTGCGGTACCGCTCGAAGAAACGGCTTCGCTACTAGAGGAGGACTGCACGGTCGCTTCGCTGGAGCTGGATTCTGGACTTGCCTCGCTGGAACTGATGGGTTGATTGCCGCATCCTTCGCGCGGGCATCCGTAAAGGGGTGGCTCCGTGACGGTTGAGTTGTTGCAGCTAGCCCAAAAGAAGGCGGTCAGTGCAAGAGAAATCTTTTTCCAGTGCTTGTAAAACATTTTTAACTCCTTTCCAAGTAGCCCAAATACTCCTTGGATTAATATAAATAAAAGAAGTGTATAATTTGAAGAAAAAAACTGGAAAAATTGAAATTTTTTCTTTGTTTTTTAATGAAAATTGAGTTTTTTGAAAGAAAGTGTATTATATAGAAATGAAAGACTTTTTTACGAAAACTGGTCGGGCGGGGATATGTTCGGTGTTCCTTGGCGTAAATCGGAAATGCAATGGATCCATACCATGTTTATTTTTACATTACTAAATGGCGTTGATTGCTTTAAAGTATTAACTTTTGACCATCACAGATTCAGGAACATGTAATGAAAAAGAACCAAGGTTTTTTCTCCTATTATGGCCTAGCTTTCTCCCAAGTGGCTATTTCTACAATAATCGTTGGAACGATGGAGCTAGTCTTTAATCGCATGGGCCTCACGGCGACTGGATCCTGGCAATTTTACGTTCTTCATTTGCTGTTCCTGCTGCCCTGTATCTTGCTATTGACCCCTGCAGGCTATTTTTCGGACAAATATCCCAAGGAACGCGTTCTATTATATACAACGCTGCTTTCTATACCCGTGATTGGTCTCTTCTGTTTTGGCGTCTATAATAAAAGTGTTCCGCTGGTGATTACATCGGTGGGACTTTTCTTTATTCTGCAGGCGTTCCAGTCTCCGGCGCGTGGCGGTTACCTCAAGGAACTGATGGGCGTGAGGAATCTCGCGTATGGAACGGGCGTCCTCATGATTGTCTGGTTTAGCGCATTTGTGCTGACGTTGCTCGGGCTTGCGATTGCGAGCTATTACGGGGCGTGGCTATCGGTAATTGTTGCTGTTGGCGCGTTGCAGTTGCTGGGAGCTTTTTTTGCATTGAGACTACCGGCGATAGGTGGCTTCGACCCCGATATGAAGTTCCCGTGGAACCGCTATTGGAATCTCGTCTTTGCCCGTCGCAAGTTCTGGAAGGCTTGGAGCAATCGCGGTATCCGGCAGTCCATCATCGGACTTTCGATGTTCTGGGTCTTGATATTCCTCATGGTGTTCGTGATTCAGGACCAGTTTAGTTCGGGGTCGCTTTTTGGTGTCGATGCTCTCCTGAACTATACGATTATCGGTGCCGCTATTGGCCTGATTGGTGGCTTTGCGTTTGCGATGCGCATGTCGAACAACTTTATCGAGACGGGACTTGTACCGATGGGTACGGCGGGTTCTGCCATTTTGATTTTCTTGATTCCGTTTATTCCGAGGCCGTACAATGCGATAGCCTTTGCGCTGCTCGGCTTTTGCGCAGGCATGTACATGCTCCCGATGTTTGCGTTGCTCCTGTACAACTCGAAGCCGAGGTCTGCGGGCCATGTGCTGGCAGTGAACAACATGGTGCAGAACGTATGCGTGATTGCGTTTGACGTGCTTGCGATTTTGTCAATGCGATTGCTTGGACTGGACCGCATGGACTTGTTCTTTGTGCTTGGCATTTTCTGCACGGCGGCGACTGTTTGGGCGTTGTGGATTATGCCGCAGTCTTTGCTTCGCCAGCTGCTCCGCACCACGCTTTCGCTCCATTATAAGTTTATCGTCAACGGTCTCAAGAACCTGCCGTGGGAAGGCCCTGTTTTCCTTGTCAGTAACCATATTTCTTACATCGACTGGGCGCTTATCCAGATGGCAAGCCCGCGTCCGCTCCGCTTTGTGCTGAGCCGCCGTTCGTACGAAAAGTGGTACGTGCGCTTGATTCTTTCGCAGATGAACGTGATTGATTTGGACTTGGCGCACCCCGAGAAGGCTATGGCGGAGGCCCATGAATCGCTTTTGCGTGGCGAGGCCGTGGTGGTGTTCCCCGAAAATGCGCTTTCGCCGACGGGTAACGTGAACCGTTTCCGCCTGGATTACAGTTCCGCTATCAAGGATGTACCGAAACTCACGCTTTTGCCGCTTTACGTGCAGGGACTGTGGGGGAGTTCCTATTCCATGGCGAGTGCCGGTTACCAGGACATTGTGCACAGCGGAGGCCGCATTGTCTCGGTCGCGTTCGGAAAGCCAGTGCCTGTCGATTGCGGCAACGTGCAGATGTTGCGTTCCATCCAGGAACTCTCGATTACCGCATGGGAGGCGTATATCCGCAGGCTCCGTCCGGTGCCGAACAGCTGGATTCGTGCATCGAAGCGCCGTAAAAACTCTCCCTTGGTGTTCAGCCCCGACGGAAAGCATTTTTCGGGTTATTCCCTTGCGACGGCGGCGCTTACGTTCGCCAACATTTTCGATAAACTCCTCGGCAAGGACGAAAAGTGCGTGGGCATATTGATTCCGCCTTCGGGCCCGGGAATCTTTACGAACCTTGCGATGCTTGTCAAGGCAAGGACCGTCTGCAATTTGAACTATTCCAGCACGCCGGAGACGATGGATTACTGCTGCAAGGTGGCAGGGGTAAAAACGATTGTGACCGCTCATGCGTTTGTAGATAAGCTAAAACAGAAGGGCGTCGATCTTGAAGGCAAGCTGCTTTGCAATTATAAAGTCTATTACATGGAAGACCTGGGCAAGCAGTTTGTCAAGAAACCGACGCTTATTCTGAACTTCTTGCGCGTGATGCTCCTCCCGGCATGGTATCTCGAATGGCGCTTCTTCAAGAAGGTGAGCCTTGACGATGTGGCGACGATTATTTTCAGTTCCGGTTCCGAAGGGACGCCGAAGGGCGTGGAACTCACGCATTTCAATTTGATGGGCAACATCAAGCAGTGCGCAAGCGTCATCAATGTCGGGCCGGAAGACGTGTTCCTTGGGCTTTTGCCGATGTTCCATGCGTTCGGTTTTTCGATTACGACGATGCTTTGCATGGTAGAGGGTGTCCCGGTGGCGACTTGCCCCGACCCGACGGATGTGCGCCTGATTGGCCGCATGGCGGCGGAATTCAAGGTGACGATTATGGTTGCGACGGGGACGTTCCTTCGCATGTGGGGGACTAGCCGCTATATTCATCCGCTCATGTTCGAACATGTGCGCGGCATTTATGCGGGTGCCGAGAAAATTCGCGAAGATGTCCGCAACCTTTACAGATCCAAGTTTAAACTCGAAATTTTCGAAGGCTTTGGCTGCACAGAGACAACGCCGGTCGCCTCTGTCAACACGAAGGACTTCTTGCTGGACGACTACAAGACGGTCGTGGTGGGCAACAAGCCGGGGACGGTGGGCGTGCCCATGCCGGGTTGCCAGTTCCGCATTGTGGATCCCGATACGCTCGAAGAGCTCCCGCTGGGAACCGACGGCTTGATTTTGATTGGCGGCGCTCAGATTATGAAGGGTTACCTGAACGACCCGGAGCGTACCGAAAACGCAATTGCCATGTTCAATGGGCGCCGTTGGTACAAGACCGGCGACAAGGGACATATCGACGAGGACGGCTTCTTGACGATTGTCGATCGCTATAGCCGCTTTGCCAAGCTCGGTGGCGAAATGGTGAGCCTCGGTGCCGTGGATTTCAAGATTTCCGAAAGCCCCTTGTTTGAAGATATCGACCATATTGCGGTTCCGGTTCCGGATGGCGCGAAGGGCGAAAAGATTGTGCTCCTTTATTCGGGAGACAAGTCCGAGGACGAAGTCAAGACGATGTTGCGCCAAATCGGGCTGCCTCCCTTGATGGTTCCGGGGGCTGTGCTTAAGTTGGATGAACTGCCAAAATTAGGTTCTGGTAAATTTGACGTACAAACTGGCAAGAAAATAGCCAGGGAACGCCTTGGAATTTCTGTATAAATTTTATATTTAGCGCACTATGAAAAACAAAACGTTGGGAAGGGACGATGTGAAGCAGAAGTCTTTGCGTCAGTCCTTTATGGAATGGAAGGATTCCCTTCACTGGGATAAACCTCAGAATGTCATGTTGGCGGCGACGGCCTTTGTGCTTGTATCCGCTTTCCTTATCTTTAACAATTTATCTGTGTCGTATGCACGCCACTGGGATATCGAGTGGGGGTATTACTCCATACTCTTGACGTTCCTTTTGCTCGTGGTGGGTGTCGTAGTCAACGCACCGTTCGTGGCAAAGCATATCCGCGGTTTCTTGCCGAGTGGCAAGGGCTTTTGCGGGCTTGCGCTTTTGCTCATCGTGTTCTCTGTGTTCATTTTCGGGAACATCGGCAATACACACCGCGTGTTGAGCGACGAGACGAGCTGGGAGTCCATGGGACTCCAGATGTATTACAAGCATACGGGTGGCGTCTGTAATGAGGGCGTCTGGACGGACGGCGTTCTGGATTGCAAGACTGAAGTGAACAACTTCAAGGGCAAGGCGCTTGGTTTTGTCTATTCGCTTGTGTTCAACTTCATGGAACCGAACCGCGATACGGCATTGACGGTGAACTACCCGTTCTACATCTTGAGCTTGATTGCGTTCTTCCTTGCGCTTTGCAAGTGGTTCAAGAGCGATAAACTTGCGCTTGCGGCGACGGCGTTCCTGGGCGGCATGCCGATTTACCTGTTGCAGTCGCGGTCTGCATCGACCGAAGTTCTCTACGTCCTTTTGCTTGCGGTGCTGATGGCGTGGTACGCTTTTGTGCCGACGAACAAGGTCACGTGGAAGCATTTCCTCTTGACTGTGCCGCTGCTGGGCTTCTTTGCGCAGACCCGCCAGGAGACTGTGTTCGCGTTTATCCCGTTTGCTCTTTACTATTACCGTTATTTCATCGAAAAGCCGTACCGCTTGCCGGCCTTTGTGGCGTCCGTGATTGCGGTGAGCTGGCCTTCCATCAATACGATGGCGGCATATCGCGGTTATGACTTCCAGGGTGGCGAACATGCGGCCCATTCGTTGGAGAACTTCTGGTTCAACTTGAAGACGAACATCGAAGTCATGATGAACCTCAAGCAGGATACGGCTTTTGGCGGCATCATGGAAAATCCGTTCTACACGACGTTCACCGTGATTTTGCTTTTGGCGACGGTGTGGCTCCTGTTCCGCATGATTTATTCTCGCCGTTACTTCCGCGGGTTCATTCTGGGCATCACGTTCTGCTTGCAGATTTTCGTGATTCTCCTGAACGTGTCCGGGACGTTTACGATTGATATCAACCAGCGTTATGTGCTTGTGGCGCTTCCGATGTTTGCGCTCCTGATGGCGCTCGGGCTTTACGATGCGCTTCTCTTTACGACGAAGATGAAGGATGACGCTGCTGCAAAGATTGTCATGGGTGCTGCGTGTATTTTGTCTGTCGGGTTGATGGTTTACCATGCGCCGAGCTACAAGGCAAACATGCTCTATTACAAGAACAAACTCCTGACCGAAGAAGATTTCTTGAATACGGAACTGGCGAAGTATCCGAAAAATTCAGTGTTTATTTACGCAAGGCCCTGGCAGATGTTGGCTTCTGGGCATACCTCTTTCAGCGAAAGTACGTTTAGAAATTGGAGTACCGAACAGTTCGCGGAATGGATGCAAAAGTCCGGTGGCAACATTTACCTCGTTCGCGGCCAGGACGGCTACGGAAAGGTCAACCGCGCAAGCCGCGTGGTGGGCTTCAAGACAACCGACCAAATTGACGATATCTTGAGCGATTACAAGAACGAACGCGTGCTGATGAATGCGAGGGATTTCGGTTACGGCCTAGCCATTTACAAGATTATTTCGAAGAAGGGCGTATCGCATTACGCGCAGAACTTCATGGTCACGGATGCCGTCGATGGCAAGATTGTTGTGAACAAGCGCTTCCCGGAATCGATTGCCTGCGATTACAAGGTGAACGACAAGGAACAGGCGCAAATGCTCGTTTCGAACAATGCGGACACGTTGCTCTTGGATTCTGCAAAGATTCGGGCTGGCATGAACCGCGTTGTGCTGAGCTGCTATATGCCTGACGAAGATACGCTCGTGACGTACCGCGATTTCTTTGTCGAAGGTGATAACGTGGCGCTCCTCTCGGCTCTCAAGATGTCCCGTTTCTATCAGGAATGGGGCGAACCGCAGATGAATGCGACTGTCGATCATCACAAGATTACGCTGGACGGTGAACCGTTCCGTTACGGCATCGGTAGCCATGCCAATTCGTCTCTCGAATATTCACTTCCTCGCAACTTCGATTGGTTGAATGTAGTTGTCGGGCTTGACGATGAAAGTGCTTGCGGCGATGGCGCCTATTTTGCTGTCGAAGCGGATGGCCGTGAAATTTACCGTTCCAAGAAACTCTATACGACGGACAAGGAACGTTTAAAATTGGATATCAAAGGTGCAAAGTCCATTAACTTGCGTGTGCTGATGGGCGACAATAAGGACTGCGACCATGGCGACTGGGCGCACGCTTGGCTAGAGGCGGAAAATTGAAAGTTCTTGTAGCACCGCTCGATTGGGGACTGGGGCATGCCACGCGTTGTGTGCCCGTAGTCCGCGAGTTCTTGCGGGCGGGCGCCGAGGTAGAACTGGCTGTCGTCAATGCAAATGCGAATTTCTTTCGCGAAGTTTTTCCCGATTTACGGCAACGGCTGGCTCCAAGCTACAATATAGTTTATCCGAAACACGGATACAATATGGCGCTTTGGCTGCTCAAGAACAGCGTACACTTAAATTCTATTATGCGCTATGAACACCATTTTGCCGAAGAAATGGTCGAACGCCATGGTTACGATGTGCTGTTTTCGGACAACCGCTTTGCGTTTTATTCCAAGAACGCGTATAGCATTTACATGACGCACCAGCGTCGAATTGCGTTCCCGAAAGCGTTCTCGGCGTTCGAAGGCGTTGGCGTTCTTTGGCATTCTGGCATAATGCGAAAGTTCGATGAAGTCTGGGTGCCTGACATGGAATTTTTCCCAGGTTATGCAGGTTCGCTTTCACATTCGGGGGCGACCCCTGGCGATAAGCCGATGCGTTACGTGGGGCCGCTTTCGCGTTTTTCGGAGTATGTCGAATCACAGAAAAAAGCTGAAGATGCCAAACTTGAAAGCGATGTCGATTTGATGAGCGTGTCTGAATTTATGGCGAACTCCGCAAGCGTGGAGTGGAATGTGCAACCCCGTGAAAGGTACAAGGTTGCGGCCATTGTTTCTGGTGTGGAACCGGCGCGGACACGGCTTGAAACACGGTTGCGCAAGGTTCTTTCTGAAATTCCTGGACATCATGTGATGATTCTTGGAAAGCCTTCGTTAGGCTCTAAAAATTGGAAAGAAGGAAATATTGAATTCTGGACGCACCTTGCGACAAATGAATTTGCGGATGTCGTGAAACGGGCCGATTTCGTGGTGAGCCGCGGTGGTTACAGTACCGTGATGGATATGGCGGAATTGGGGAAAAAATGTATTTTTGTACCGACGCCGGGGCAGTTTGAACAAATTGTTCTTGCTCATGATTTGTCGAAAGCGGGATACGCAGCTGAAATCCAGGAAGATGATTTGTCTGCCGAAACGTTGACTAGTGCTTTTGATTCTTGCATCCGGATGCCTATGGCCGAAAAGCAAAACTTGCTTCGCGATGCTGTTGAAAATGTTGTTCAAAAAATAAAAGAGAGATGAATATGAACCAATTTGTGCTTGCTTTTCCGCTTCCCGTTGCTGCCGATGAAACATTTGCGATTACCGAAAACGTCAAGGTCGAGGCCGTTGCAAAGACGTTGATGATTCCCGGTTGCAGCGTGCAGTTTAACGTTATTCGTCAGGGCGCCTCTGCAGAACTTTTGGATATTTTCAAGGAGCACAATGACTTGACGGAAGAAGAGGAAAAGGCTATTGCTGGCCACAAGTCACTGTTGTTCTTGCTTGGAAACGTAAAGAGCATGAACGATGTTGAAATGGTGAATTCCGCCATTTTGAAAATGTTTACCGCCGGCGCAATTGGCGTTTATATGCAACAATCCGGTACAGCATGGACCGTCGAAGCGTTCAAGGATGTGTTTGGCGATGGCGAATGTCCGATGGACCCGTGGATTAACGTTATTGATTCGGGCGAAACTCTCTATACGCTGGGACTTGCAACTTTTTCGCTCCCGGATTTGTGCATTTCGACCGCAATTGAAGACCCGGAAGAGGCGCTGATGATGGCTGCGGAAAGTTTGTTCGGGGACGGTGTTCCTGCAAAGTCGGGTTCTGTTATTGATTGGGGCGATGATGAAAAATACGTGTTCCGCCAAGAAACCAAAGGCCTGTTCTCGAAAGATGCTCCCGAATACAATAAGCAAGGCGTTCTGAGAATCGTGAGGAAGTGACGCGCTTGGTCGAGTAGGGAGGCCAAGTGCGTCATCCTGTAGCCGAAGGCGATAGGAAGTAGGCAGTAGGAGAATATTGTCATTCCCGATTTGTACAAGTACAAAGCTCTTTGGCTCAGCTATGAAAATGCAAGCATTTTCGCAGCATTCGCCTTGGCGGCTTTTAATCGGGAATCTCCTTTTCAAAAAAAGAATGGGAGATGCCCGCTTTTTCGGGCATGACAAAGTCAATATGAGGGGAGTTTATGGCAAATGTTTTAAAGTTTGAGTCGATCGACAATGCTCGACAACTAGGCGGTATCCCCGCGGGTACTTCTCGTGTCAAGCAGAATGCGCTTTTCCGCAGCGGCAATCTGTCGCGTGCTTCGGAGCATGACCTATTCCGCCTGCGTGACGATTTTGGCATTCGCCTTGTCATTGACTTGCGTTCGGATTTTGAATATATGCGTAAACCGGACAAGCTAATTGACGGAATGCAGTCGGCAATGATTCCCGTTCTGGACGAGTCCATGCAAGGCGATGCGTTCAACAAAGATCAGGTAGTGCCTGCGACGGGCGTCGATTTTATGGAATTCCTTTTTGGCATAGCCCGCCATCCGATTGCAAATACGCTAAAAGATAAGCTCTATAATTACTTTGTCGATAGCGAATATGCGAGCTCGCAGTATGCAAAAGTCTTTGAAATGGTTCTTGCTCAAAAAGGGGCGCCTGTTTTATTTCATTGCACCTCGGGCAAGGACCGTGCAGGCTTTTGCTCCGCGCTGATGCTCGCCGCTCTCGGTGCTGACGACAACGCTATTTTAGATGATTACACGGAATCCGAAAATTCGTACCGCAAGCCGCTAGAGGCGATGACCGCCAAAGGCCGTGTCTCGGGGATGACGGAAGAACAACTCGACATTCTGCATTTCTTGGTGAGCGTCAAACGCGAGTATCTCGAAATTCCGCTCAAGCGTATCAATGCGGAATACGGTTCGCTATTGAATTTTATCACGCAGCGGATGCATGTGCCCACCGCAAGCATTGACTCGCTGCGAGAATACTACCTGGAGTAATTGTCGCTTTTCTGAATGTTCCACATTCTCGTCACCCTGAACGAAGTGAAGGGTCCAGTCATTTCTTCGCTTCTCCGTCGTCCTGAGGACCGAAGGGACGAAGGACCCAGTAAATTTCTTGCATCGCATCTTCGTCATCCTGACCCGTAGGGGAAGGATCCAGTCATTTCTTGTTTCGCAATACAAGATTTTATTGGATGTTTCGCGACTTTGTCGCTCAACATGACGTTGAATGTGATTTCCTCTGGATGACAACACAAAAAAACGCAGACCCGAAGGTCTGCGCGTTTTGCAAATAGTCTAGACTAGGATGACTTACTAGAAAGAAACCCTTCCTACAGTCTACTTCCTACTGTCTACTAACTTACAGTTCGGGCTGCTTGCCGGTGAGGCGCACGAAGATTTCTTCGTACTTCGCGAGCGTGTTCTTCACGACGTCTGCCGGAATTTCCGGACCCGGGTAGGTCTTGCCCCAGTCGAGCGTTTCGAGCCAGTCGCGGACGTACTGCTTGTCGAAGCTTTCCTGGTTCTTGCCCACCTGATACTTGTCGGCGGGCCAGTAGCGGCTGGAGTCCGGAGTGAGCACTTCGTCGATGAGGATGGTTTCGCCATCAATTTCACCGAATTCGAACTTGGTGTCGGCGAGGATGATGCCCTTGCTTGCGGCGTAGTCGCGGGCCTTCGTGTAGATGTCCAAAGACATGTCGCGGAGAGTCGTTGCAACCTTTTCGCCAACGATGTCGAAAGTCTGTTCGAAGCTGATGTTTTCGTCATGGCCAACGTCGGGCTTGGTGCTCGGCGTGTAGAGCGGCTTTTCGAGCTTCTGGCAGAGCTGCAGGCCTTCCGGGAGAACGTGACCGCAAATCTTGCCGGTCTTCTGGTAGTCCTTCCAGCCAGAACCGACGATGTAACCGCGCACGATGCATTCGACGGAATGGCGGTGAGCCTTCTTCACGATCATGGAGCGACCGCGGAGGTAGTCGGCGTGCTTCTTGAGCACGGCCGGGTATTCGTTCACGTCGGCGGTGATGAGGTGGTTCTTCATGCCGAGGTGCTGGAACCAGAAAAGCGAAAGCTGGTTGAGGATTTTGCCCTTACCAGGAATCGGGGTGGGGAGCACCACGTCAAAAGCGGAAAGACGGTCGCTGGCGACCATCAGGAAGCTGTCACCCAGGTCGTACATGTCGCGTACTTTGCCCTGGTGGAACAGCGGAACTTCGGTAATGGGAGTATCAAATTTTAAGCTCATAGTGCAACCAAATATAGAAAGATGGGATTTTTTGGGCTAGGGAAGTCTTGGCTCTACCAATGAACCTCTAAGTTTTAAATTGAAATGTGTATTATACACTTTGTATAATTTAGAGAAATTTATGATGAAAATTGAATAATTACTTGTTTAAATTGACTGAAAAACGAGATTTTTGTATAATACGGCTATTGACGAACCTTGAAAAAAACTGTATTTTATAGGTATGAAATCGATACTCGAATATAAGGACTACCACCTGTATATGCAGGACTACTACGACGAACGCAAAAGGCTTGGCGCGTTCTCGTGGCGTGAATTCTGCAGACGGGCCGGATTTTCGTCGCCGAATTTCTTGAAACTTGTGTGTATGGGACAAAGCAAGCTTTCCAAGATCAAGGCAACCCAGGTCGCAAAGGCCATGGAACTTGTTTGCTACGAAGAAGATTATTTTAGGTTACTCGTTGAATTTTGCAATGCCGATAAGGATTCCGTCAAAAGGGCTGCCCTTTTTGAAATGGATAGGATTGCGTTGGAACATAAGGTTCGCGTTGTCGATAGCGAGGCGTTCCAGTATTATGAATCGTGGAAATATCCTGTGGTACGTGAACTCGCGCCGATGATGCCGGGGGCGTGCCCGCGCGACATTGCCGAAGTCTGCAAGGAATATGTTTCTGCCGAAGAAGTCCGCGATGTCTTGAGTTTCCTTGTCAAGGCTGGGTTCCTGAAAAAGGATGATGAGAAAGTTTATTCGCAAACAGAAAAGACCGTTATGGGCTCCAAGGAGGCTTTGCCGATTGCTATCCGCTCCATGCACAGGGAAATGGCGAACATGGCATCGCGAGCCGTTGACCGTTATGCGACCGATGAACGTTATTTTACAGGAATCACGTTTAGCGTGAATGACGAAGCTTATAAAAAAATCGTCGATGAAATCAATGCTTGCCGCAAAAAGGTCTTGGCCATTGCGAATGCGTATAAAGATGTCAATCAGGTATGTCGTATCAACTTCCAGCTTTTTCCGATGACAGATAAAATAAGTGGAGGTCGAAATGTGTAAAGGGAGTATTTTTGCCATAGGCGTTTTCTTGTTGCTGTTTGGGGCGTGTGGAGACGGCGGAACCGTTGATCCGAATGCATTTGCCGAAGGCTTTAGCTCTGCGGATGATCTTCCGCAAGTGACCGTGACTAGCTCGTCGAGCGAAAATGAAAATGTCAGTTATTCTTTGCCTGCTGTGAATGTCTCTGAGTCCAGCTCAAGTCGGAGTGCCGGCAATGTGCCTACGGAGATGTCCAAAACACGCGAAGATAAAGGATATTCTTCTAGTGAATCGATAAACCCTACTTTGAATTTGGATTCTGTTGCTTCTGTCGATGTATATGTCAATAAGTATTTTAATTTCAATGCGAACAATGCAAGTAACTATATAGTACCTCCGAAAAATAATAGAGCTGATTCCACTTATGCGGTGAATACCTCGGTTTACGAAGAAGAGAAGGGAGCTGTTTCGTATTGCGCCGATGACGACAAAAGCTACACCTTGAGGTTTAGGATTCTAGCAGAAAAAGACGTAAAAAAATTGCTGAATCTTAAAGGTTTGGGCGCTGTTTGCGAAGACATTTCCAAGAAGTTCAAGGACGCGTGCGAGTCAAAAAGTGGTGCAGAACTGCAAACGATTAGCGCATGCGACAGTAACGGAAATCTGGAGTTGTTCTGCTCTTATACAGATACTTCTGCCAATTTCGTTACGCTGTTGGCCGATTTTATGAACGAAGTCGAAACCAACTGCAATAGCGAATATCTCAATGCTTCGGTGTATCTTCAGAATCAGTGGTAGCTAGAAAAATTTATGAGAGGATTCCTAAGAGGAGGAAAGTATGAATAAGTTAATTGTTGCCGGTGTAGCGCTGTCGCTTGCGCTGTTGGCATGCAGTGACGATTCGTCTCCCGCTTTGCCAGAAACTCTGGTTGCGGGGGGTGAAAGTTCTTCTTTTGTGGCCGAATCGTCCTCTGCGGCGGCTCCAGCTTCTAGTGCAGACGTTCCTGCGTCCAGTGCGACGGCTCCTAAATCGAGCGCTTCGGTTCCGAAATCGAGCGCTTCGGCCCCGGCCTCAAGTGCGACCGTTCCGGCCTCTAGTGCAATGGTTGCTTCGTCTTCGTCGGTAGCTCCAGCTACAGATTCATTGGCGCCAGCTGCGGATGATGCCCGCTTGGTGATAAAGAATGCTGTTGGCCAGTGTGGCACGCTACAAAATTTCGATGCTTCGCAAGATGCTGGGTTCAGGCCAGCGGAAAAGCCAAACATGCGTGCTATCCGTACAGTCGGCTCCGATTCCACAGAATTTTTGATTAGGGATGTTCAGCTAACTTGCGGCTGGGTTCTTGACAGCTTGGAAATTACGACATCGGGCGATACGCTTGTGGTCAATGCAGAATTTGATCGTTCCAATGCTCAACGGTGCCTTTGCGACTATCAGTTTTTGTTCAAAGTAAAATCGGAAACTATTTATTCCAAAACAAATTTTATCACCTTGCGCACAGATCCTGTTCGTGAAAACGACCGTACAACGCCGATTATCGATTCAGAAATATGGGGAATTGACCCGGTGTCGCATGTTCAGGTTATCTCGAATGTTTCTGCGAAGTGCAACAAAAATGAAGTTGCTGAAAATGCACCGCGCAGGGTAGCATCTACCATCGAAGTCAATATCGTCGATACGACGTCTTCTGGAAATAATAAACCGCATGCAACGATGAAAATTCTGGATAACGGCTTTATCAGGATTGATGTTGATGGAGTTTATCTTCCTTGCGGTGTGATTATTGAAAGTGTCAGTGTTTCTTCGACCGGTGGCAGCACGATTTTTGCAAGCATTAAAGTGGACCCATCCAGCCCGGTTGTCAATTGCATTTGCCCGACGCGTATTTCGTTTGATGTAAAGAATGAGAATGGTTTTGCGAATGCAAATTATATCAGTTCGGATGAGTTTGGACAAATTCAAATTTTAAAAACTAAAGAATAAATACCTTTTTAAAGGGGGTTTATCATGAAAAAGTCTGCTTTATTTACGGCAGCTGTTTCAGCGGTGTTCTCTGTGGCACTCTCACTTTCGATGCTCGCATGCAGCGACGATGCGCCTGCGGTGGCTCCTGTTCTTGGCGGCGGCGAAATCACGAGCAGCGATTCCGACCAGCTCAATTCAAGTTCTTCCGGTTCCGACAAAAGTTCGAGCAGCCAACCCGACCAACTCATTTCGAGTTCCTCCGATTCTGGCGAGGGACAGAGCGGTTTTCAGCTCGGAGCGTGCAAGAGGAATGCTCTCGATGTTCTAGCGAAAGATGCTTCGGTTGGCGAAACGCGCAAAGCGTATCTCGTTAATGATTCTGCCGGCACTCATGTCGTGCTCCCTGATGTTGACGATTATTGCGGTTATTACGGCGAAGTGACGTACTCCAAAGAGCTTTCGGGAGATACTTTGGTTATCGTGAAAAATATGAAACGTGCACTTCCGACGAATTGCAGGTGTATCTATGATTTTCGGATTGATTTAGATGTAATTGATTTGTGTGCCAAGTTCGTCCGCTATGGGGATGTTTATGAAATCGTGACGGAGCCGCTTCCTGAATCATCTTCAAGCGTTAAGCCTTCATCAAGCGCTTCCGTGGAATCATCGTCCGCAACAGCGCCTGCTTCGAGTGAAAGCGTTACGCCACAATCAATACCATTCCTTGCGACTTGTGTTAATGATGTTGTTTACGTTGAAGATTCCCTTTCTAAATCGTCTGATGTTGCTCCTCCTTCGGCATACAAGTTTTACACCCCGGCGGGAATCCCGGTTCTTACACTCAAGGGCTCTTACTTTGAAATTCCTTGCGATAAGAAACAGGCCGAGTCGTTCATGTCTGGCCTAAATTCTGGTGATAAATCGGTGGCCGGTTTTGCCTATTCGATTTCCGGCGATACGCTCTATGCGAATTTGTCTAGAAGTAAAGGATTCTCGTATGGCTGTTCTTGTGCTGCCGAAGTTTCGTTTGGGTTTGAAGAAGGGGGGACTTATATTCAGTATGTGTCCTTTGAACACAACGAGGTCATTCCTGCGCCAGAATTGCATTATGTAATTGCTCCTTCGTCATCGTCAGAATTTCCGATGTCCAGCGCAACAGTTGCATCGTCTTCTTCGGCGGTCGTTGCTCCCGCTCATCAAGTTGTGACGGACGTTGCTGGCTATTGTATCGAAAGGGACCCGTCCGAAAACAGGTTCGACTTGAACGAAGGTGTAGGTGACTATGCGATTCCGCCGGTAGCTTACATGGAACCTGGCTCGGATTCCGTGACGTTTATTCTTGAAAGAGCCCGGTTTGCTTGCGACGCTAGCTTCGTAAATCTTGATGTTTCTACGTCCGGCGATACTGTTATCGTGAAACCGAATGTGGCCCTTGCGAATAATCAGAACGATGATTGCATTTGCCCGACGCGTTTGACGTTCAATGTCAAGGCAGAAGATGCTTTCACGAACGCTAAAGTTCTTGTTGTCGGTGATGGCAAAAATGCATTCAACAAAATGCGTATCGTCAAGTACGACGAAATGAAATACTATGTAAGTTCGAATATCCTCGACCGTGATGGATACACCCGCGGTAAGTGCATGGAAACCGAATCCGCTCCTGCTGCGAATCCCGAAGCCACTTTGATAATCTATCAAGACGGAAGGTCTCTTATGGAAATAGACCATGTGAAGGATTATTGCGATATCGATGCAAAGATTTCACAAAAGGTTGTCGGTGATACGTTGTTCCTGGATTACTATGACACGGGCGCCGTTTCCGAATGTTTTTGCACGTTCCAAACGCACAAGTTTGTTATAGACCTTGATAAAACAGGTGCCAAGTATGTAAAGTTCAGGTCGGTCGTGTATAGAATCGTAGGTGTGACTTATTCGAAAGTCCCGAACTGGGAACTGTAAAAGACGCTGTTATGTTTTTGTAGCTGAATAGACTCCTTGGAAAAACAAAACGCATCCCTGCCGGGGTGCGTTTTTCGCTTGAAATCAAAAAGAAAAAGGTGCTCCGTTTGGAACACCTGTTTTTCTTATATCCGAAAAAACGGAGCTTATTAGTATTGCGAAAGCGAAAGAGGTAAGTCGTTGAGCGAACATTCGTTGGCCGAAGGCCAAGGCCATGTGAGCGAGACGAGCTCACCTCTGAAGCGAGGCAATCTTAATAAAGCAGAGCGAAAACCATGCCTGGACGGAAGTACTTACCGGCGGTGTACTTAAGCGCCGTGCTGTGGAGCAGCGTGAAGAGCTCGTTCACATCAACCTTGTTGCTCTTCGCAATGGCGCCGAAGGCCTTCGTGAAGGCGGCGATGTTGCGCGGGAGCTTCGGGCTGATGCGGGAGTCGGCAAGGAGTGCGCCCTTCTTCAGAAGTTCCTTGTGCATCTTGTCGGCGGCGGTGGCGCTGAGGCCGAATGCCTTCACCAGAGCTTCCGGGTGCAGGCGGCAGGAACCGTTGAATCCTTCCGGTGCGGCGAACGGGATGCGGGCTTCTTCGTAGAGGTTGCGGATCATGGAATCGCCCATGTCGGCAGCCTGCTTTTCGAGGCCGTGGTGCATCATGGCGCACATGATGCTGTACTGGATACCGATCCACACGTCGTGAGCCTGGAAGTTGAATTCGTCGAGCGGAGAGCCGTCCTTACGCACAAGGTTTGCAGCACCGATGAGCGGGC
>JAFWRL010000118.1 GCA_017520105.1 Fibrobacter sp. | reverse complement strand
GATTGTCTGGGACGAAGCGGCACACCACAAGGACGACCGCAAGATGTGGGCAGCCGCGAAGCCCGCCGCCATGTGGGGTTACTCAATCCGCATACTCTCTACGCACAACGGCGTCAACTCGCTTTTCTACCTGATCATCGAGAAGTGCAAAAAAAGCGAACTTGACTACAGCGTTCACACCGTGCCAATCCAGCTCGCAGTAGAGGAAGGCCTCGCCGACCGTATCTGCGGTAAGAAACTCTCCAGGAAAGAACGCGAAGCGTGGCTGGAAAACGAACACAAGGGATGCCTCACCGAAGCCATCTGGCAAGAGGAATACTGCTGCAACCCGCAGGATGAATCCAAGGCCATGATCAGCTACGACCTCATCCACAGCTGCGAACGCCAGGGAGTGCTCGGGCTCGAAAAGGCCAAAGGCCCGCTCTACCTGGGGTGCGACGTGGCACGCCACCGTCACCTTTACGTCATTTACGTTTTTGAAGACATTGGCGACCGCCTGATTTGTCGCGCAGTAGAGGCCTATCAGAACAAGAAGTGGAGCTATTTGGAACAGAAGCTTTACAAGTTCCTAAAACTACCGAACCTCATCCGCGGCTGTATTGACCGCACCGGATGCGGCGACCAGTTCACAGAACGGGCCCAGGACAAGTTCGGCACGGTCAAGGTAGAGGGAGTTCTTTTCTCCAACACGGTAAAGGCCGACCTCGCCATCAACCTTTTGCAAGCATTCGAAGACCAGAAACTCATCATCGAGAAGTGCCCGAAGTTCCCGGGCATTGACACCAAAATCGAGGACGAGCAGGCCGAAAGCATCCACGCCGTCCGTAAGATTGTCACCTCTGCAGGGAACGTCCGCTACGATGCCGCAAGCACCGAGCAGGGCCACGGTGACTTCTTCTGGGGAGCGGCTTTGGCATACCATGCGAAAAACGCAAGCGAAGTGGGTCCGATATTCGTTCAGACAACCAATCCATTCAAGGGGCAAAACGTGAATTTTGACGGGTTTTAAAAATCGCACAGAAAGGCCCTTTTAAGCCTTTTTTCGTTTTACCCTAGTAAACGGACTACAAACTTTAAAAAATCATTTTTCAACGAATTTGAACGGCGATTCAAAAGGATTAGAAAACTACCGAGGATTGCATGAGCAAAAAGAACAAAAAACAACAGAACGATACCCAAAGCAAGCGTAATTTGCAGCTTGCAAAGGAAGTCGCCACCCGGAATGTCGCCGAGTATATCACCGGGCTAGACTACCTGCCGAATCCGGATACAATCCTCCAGAAGAACGGCGGGAACATCAAGGTTTACCGCGAAATGGTGGATGCACACCTCGATGCCGTCAAAAACAAGAGGTTCGCGTCCATCACGAGCCGTGCATGGACAATCGACGGCAGCAAGGGCGACGCCAAGAAAGCACAATTCATCGAAGAATACCTTTGGAACATTGACCTCCGCAACACGATTTCGCAGATGCTCGAAGCTATTGGCTTCGGTTTCGCCGTGCACGAGATTGTTTGGAATGCCGTGCAGACCGAAATCGGAGTCCTTATTTTGCCCACGGCCATTAAGGACCGTAAACAGGAATGGTTCAAGTTCGGCAACGACGGCGAACTCCTGTTGCAAAAAAAGGACAGCACCCGCGAACAAATGCCCGACCGAAAGTTCCTTGTGACCCGCAACAGACCGACAGTGACGAACCCCTACGGCAACGCGGTATATTCCCGTTGCTTCTGGCCTCTCGCATTCAAGAAAGGCGGTCTCAAGTTCTGGATGCTCTTTGTCGAAAAGTACGGTATGCCCAAGGCTATCGGCAAGGTGCCGCCCACCGCGACCGAAAAAGAACAGCAGGACTTCCTCAAAATGCTCGTGGGCCTTGTCCGCGATGCAGTCGCAGTCATCCCGCAGACAGGCTCCGTGGAGCTCCTGGAAGCAGGCGCGGCAAACGCCAACCCGCACAAGGCAATCGTAGACTGGGCAGACCAGGCGATGTCAAAGGCGTGGCTCGGCGAAACGCTCACCACCGAGCAGACAAGTTCCGGCGGCACCCAGGCGATGGCCACCGTCCACAACGATGTCCGTGCAGACCTCGCCCTCGACGATGCCGCGATGATCGAGTCCAGCATCAACCAGCTCATCCGCTGGATTTACGAAATCAACTGGCCAAACGAAAAGGAAATCCCGTGGATGAACATCATCCTCCCGGAAGACCTTCAGGAAGCACGACTCAATCGCGACATCAAGCTCACGCAGCTCGGCGTCAAGTTCAACGCCCAGTATATCACCGACATTTACGGCATCGACGAAAAGTATTTCGAAATGACAGAAGTCCAGCCGCAGGGCGGCATGTTCGCCGAACATGATGACGATTGCCATTGCTTTGCCGAAGGTGGTATCAAGACCAAAATTGAGAAGATGATCCAGGACCTTTCTGCAGAAGATTTGCAGGAACAGATTGAAGAACTGGCAAGGCCCATCATCGACCTTGCGGAACACTGCGGCAACTATGAACAGTTCGAAGAAGAACTCTACAAGATTCTCCCGAACCTTAGCAGCAAGAAAATGGACGACGCAGTGACGAAGTGTCTACTGCTCTCCGAAATGCAGGGCCGTGCCGATGCCTGATAAAAGCGAACTGCAAGCCATGATCAATGCCGCCTGGAAGATGGAGCCGAAGAACGCCATCGATTTCTTCAAGAAGAAACAGGTGAAGGCGGTATTGACAGCGAAGGAAGCCCAGAAGAGACCCAAGGGCGTTTTCGGTCATTGGGACTGGACGGACACCATGCGTGAACAGCACGACAGGGTTTTCGTCGTTTCTAAGGCTACATCGATTGCATTAGTCAAGGACATCAAGAAATCAATCCAAGCCGCGATAAAGAACGGAACCTCCTATCAGGACTTTGCGAACGACATCATTCCGACCCTAAAGAAAAGGGGATGGTGGGGTGATGTCAACGCCGTCAACCCCGAAACAGGCGAATTGAAGCCAATCGTAGTGGACCATCGCCGTTTAAGGACCATATACGGCACCAACATGAAAACCGCATACGATGCAGGCAAATACAAGGAGATGATGGAAGAGGCCGACATCGCACCGTATTGGCGTTTCGTTGCCATTCCAAAGGGTCCGCTGAACCCGCACCCAAGAGAAAGCCACGCAGCTCTGCACAATATGGTTCTCCGGTACGACGACCCGTTCTGGGAAGTTTTCTTCGGGCACAAGGGCTGGAACTGTCACTGTTCTACAAAGTCCTACACAAAGCAGGGCATCAAGAAACTTTACGGGAAGCCAGCCGATGAAGTAGTCCAGAAGAGCAAACCCGAAAATTTTGTAAGCAAGACCGAGACCATTCAGGGCAAGCAGATAACCACCCGAGGCTATAAGGTTGGCAACAAGGAAATTTACCCCGATGCTGGTTGGGACTATGCCCCCGGAGCCTACAGTTACAGGCACCAGGAATACCTGAATCAAACCATCAACATGATTGAAGGAAAGGATGCAAAGTACGAACTCACCAAACAGCAAAAGCAGGAAATACAGAAAAACTTCAAGGAAATGGTGAAAATCGACGCTTCCGTAGATAGGGTTGAGTCACAATATAAATCGATGGTTGCCGCCGGAATTTTGGAAGGTGCCGTAGAGACTTTCTGCCAGAAAAATTTCAGCCAATTAAAATCGCCCATCATAACGTTTGACCAAATGAGAATAAGGCACACTCTACGCGAAGCGGAAAAACATACCGGATTAACAAAGGAAACGCTAGAAAAGGTGCCTGAACTTCTGGACGAATACACTCCAGCTTACAAGATTGACTCAAACAATGGTCAAGTTTTCTTCTTCTCGAAACCTTATGAGATTGTTGAAAACGGAACGAAGAAGAGAAAAAGAAACAAAATCGTTATCGGCTTTGATGAAAGAACAAAAACGATGACCTACAAAACCGGATATGTCGTTGATGATCGAGATTATTACGAAAATCACAAACCAATAAAAAAATAGGATATGTCAATGGACCGTCGTCTTCCCATTATACGATGAGCATAGCTTAGTATGACCACCCAAGTGTCCGGCTTTTACACTTACTCACATATCCTATACCCCTAATATACCACTTTTTCAGGAGAAATGCAAATGATTAACGCTGAAATCGATGACAAAAATTGCAAAATCACGCTAAAAGGCATCGATAACAAGGCAAAAGACATGTCCACGGCAATGAAAATCATCGCCAAGGACCTGCAAAGCTCCATCGAATACAACTTCGAGGTAGGCGGTCGTTACAGTTCCAAGGACTCCTTTATCGGTGGTGACAAAAAGTGGGTAATCAGCAAGTACGGCAAGGGTCGCCTGATATCAAGGGGAACGGGCGGGTCGAACTTGTCGGGTTCATTCGTCAAGTCCAGCACCAAGGATAGTGCCACGGTTGGCACAAACAAGGTTTACGCCCGCATACTCAACTTCGGCGGCAAGACAAGTGCGCACGATATATGGCATCGGAATAACAAGGCGCTCGCCTTTATGCGTAACGGAACAAAGGTTTTCTACGGAAAGGTACACCACCCAGGGTCGAACATCCCCGCACGCCCATACATGGTGGTGCAGCCAGAAGACATCGAAGGTTTCAAGGAAACACTTTTGGAACACTTGACGGAGGGAATCAAATGACCCTAGAACAGGCTAAGCTGCCCGGAGTGCTCGGGTTTCTTCTCGACAAAGTTCATGTACCTGTAGATCGTGCGCTCGCTGACTCCGGTTTCAAACGCAAGCTGGTGAACTGGCTTGTCGAAGTTGTCGCGCATATAGCGGCGCACTGCTGTTGGGTTCATCCTGGCTGGGCAGGCTACATGGTTGCCCGCGAACTTCTTCCAGATACGTTTGGCAATGTCGAGCCCGAGGGTGTT
>JAFWRL010000117.1 GCA_017520105.1 Fibrobacter sp. | reverse complement strand
GGCGTGACCCCGGATCGTCCGCTCCTCATCGACCGCTTCCTCCACAACGCTTTGGAATGCGAAGCCGACGCCCTCTCCGACGGCGAACACGTTTACATCCCGTCCGTGATGGAACACGTGGAACTTGCCGGTGTCCACTCCGGTGACTCCGCCTGCATCA
This sequence comes from Fibrobacter sp., assembly GCA_017520105.1. Next base: position 5,396 of record JAFWRL010000117.1, on the reverse strand, counting down.
TCCCGCCGGTGACCATCACCAAGGAAAACCTCGCGACCATCAAGGATTACACTCGCAAGATTGCCGAAGCCCTCCACGTTTGCGGCCTCATGAACATGCAGTACGCTATCGAAGACGGCAAGGTGTTCGTCCTCGAAGCGAACCCGCGCGCTAGCCGCACGGTGCCTCTGGTCTCCAAGGTTTGTAACACGCAGATGGCCCGCCTCGCAACCCGCCTCATGCTCGGTGCCAAGCTCGAAGACCTCAAGCTCAAGGACAAGAAGTTCAACCATCACGGCGCCAAGGAAGCTGTGTTCCCGTTCGACAAGTTCCCGAAGGTGGACCCGGTGCTCGGCCCCGAAATGCGCTCCACTGGCGAAGTGCTCGGCCTCTCCGACGACTACGCCCTGGCCTACTACAAGAGCCAGGAAGCCGCAGGTTCCTTCCTCCCGAACGAAGGCGCCGTGCTGATTAGCCTCTCCGACAAGGTGAACCTCTCCGAACAGGCTATCGAAATCGGCAAGGAATTCCAGAAGCTCGGCTTCAAGATCTACGCCACCGAAGGAACCGCCAAGTTCTACGAGAAGGCCGGCGTCAAGTGCGAAGTGGTGAACAAGATTGCCGAAGGCCGCCCGAACGTCCTCGACATCATCCTGAACAAGCAGGTGAACCTCATCATCAACACGCCGTGGGCAAAGCGCGACGCCATCAAGGACGAAAGCGCTATCCGCAAGGCCGCCATCAAGTACAAGGTTCCGTACATCACGACCCTCGCCGGTGCCTACAACACCGTCAAGGGCATCGCCGCCGCTCGTAATGGCCATGGTGCTGTGAAGAGCTTGCAGGAATACCACGCTTCTATTGAAGAGATCTAGTAGCGAGCCATCCTGAGCGTAACGCCGTAAGGCGTGAAGTCGAAGGATCCAGAACATTCAAAGGGCTGCAGCGATGCAGTCCTTTTTGTATATGGAGGGGGAGGAATCCCCCTCGCTTCTGTTTCGCCAGACTTGAAACAGTATAAAGGTTGGTGAGCCTGTCGAACTATCCGCTACCCCTTCTAGCGGGTGCTCATTCGCCGCCCCCGCAACGCCCGGGCTTTATTTTCGTTCTCCTCAGCAGGTTCTAGCCAAACACTTCGTTTTGTTGGCTTATTTTTAAATATTAATAATCATGTTAAAAGAATTGTAGTTGTTTTCCGATGTAGATTTTTGTCAAAAGAAATTATTATCTTTAAATGGCTTACAAGTTGGTAGATATGTGTTATAAGGTTTTTAATGAAGACTGCTTTGTTTGGATGGAAAAACGGGCTGAAAATACAGTGACAGCTATTGTTACTGATCCTCCATATGGGGTTAAGGAATATACCGAAAAGGAACTTGTAAAAAAACGTTCGGGCACTGGTGGAATTTGGCGTATTCCACAAAAGTTTGATGGTTGTACTAGGCAGCCTGTTCCTAGATTTAGTGTTATTAATGATGATCCCGAAGAACGAAAAAATGTTTATTCTTTTTTTGAAAAATGGGCCGTGTTGGCAAAGAGAATTCTCGTTCCAGGAGGTCATATTTTTTTAGCTTCGACGCCTCTTTTGTCGGATATTGTTGGATCGGCGCTAAGAGCGGCGGGTTTGGAAAAAAGAGGTGAAATAATACGATCTGTGTGTACCTTGAGAGGTGGGGATCGTCCTAAAAATGCAGAAGATGAATTTCCTGAATTGTCTGTTATTCCCAAAGCTTTGTGGGAACCATGGTGTTTGTATAGAAAACCTTTAGCTGAAAAAACTGTTGCTGAGAATCTTAGAATCTGGAAAGCGGGGGCTTTACGAAGACCTGCAGTTGATAGGCCTTTTGCTGATTTTATTCAAAGTGAAAAAACCCCAAAAATTGAAAGGGATATTGTAAATCATCCAAGTATAAAGCCTCAGTCTTTCTTAAGACAGATTGTGAGAGCTGCTTTGCCTCTAGGGGAAGGCACTATTTTGGACCCCTTCTCTGGAAGTGGTTCGACTTTGGCTGCTGCGGATTACTTAGGTTATGATTGCATTGGTGTAGAAAAAGATCCAGAATTTTATCAACAGTCTCTTAAAGCAATTCCTAAACTGGCTAAACTGTATGGACAGACTACTCTGCAAATATAGAGTAGTGGGGAATAGGTAAATTTAATTTCTTTCTTTTGGCTTTGAGCTGCTTTGATATCGAACAGTATTCAGGGTTGAGATAAATTGTTCCGTCTCGTAATTTTGATGTTCCAATGATTGTGGTGGTGTAAGTTTCTGTTCGTTGTGAGTCGTTACTATTTCTTTTGCTAGGGATGTATTCCCAGTCTTGATTTGGTTTTCCGTAGCCAATTAGTTTTGCAATTTCTATTTGTGAAAAATCAATGTCCCCATTGTCAAGAATTGTATAGCATACGATTATATGCCATCCAGAATGTCCATTATGTCCTTCTCCCCCTTTAAAAGGATTTTTTGTTGCTTTAACTTCTAGACCTTCGCCATTTTGGGGATTTCTTAGGTCAGGATACTCTTGGTCAGATAATTTTTTATAAGAACTGCATTCGTCCAACATTTTCGTAAAAACATTGGACACGATTCCACTGAAATTATTTGCTTGAATGATTTGACTGAGAATGACGCCTGTTTTTGCATTGATTTTTGAAAAAAGGTTCCTCGTTTTTTCCAATGCCTTGTAGACAGAGTCTAAATCAAGTCCTGGAGGAAGAGGGACATTTTTTCTAAGATTTTTTTTGCTTAACATACAACTCCTTAATGTCTATATTGAGGTATTGTATGAGCTTTAGTGCGTGAGCGAAAGAGATGTTGCGTTCTGCTCTTTCAATCATACCTATGTAGGTTCTGTGCAGATCTAATTCAAAGCCTAGTTCTTCTTGACTTAGGCCTTTATCAATACGGGCGTCGCGAACAAGGTTCCCGAATTTCCGTAGTAATGGATTTTTATTAGACTTACTCATACAAATTTACTTCAGTCTAATAAAAAAAATTACGCTTTTCTACATACTATTCGTAGCATTTGCATACTAAATGTAGCTATTATTCCTTTGCGTTAGGGATAGTGACCTCTTGGGGCGAAGACTTGCGAACAGTTTCGTCTTGATGTTTTCGGGAGCAAGGCTTCGTTTTAGGAGGCGAGTAACGAGCGAAGCGAAGGTGGTCGCCCCTAAAATATAACCCGACCGCACATGTGTGTGCGGGAACGCCCAAAGAAGAATTTTCCCGCACGGTGCCTCTGGTCTCCAAGGTTTGCAACACCCAGATGGCTCGCCTCGCCACCCGCCTCATGCTCGGTGCGAAGCTCGAAGACCTCAAGCTCAAGGACAAGAAGTTCAACCACCACGGCGCCAAGGAAGCTGTGTTCCCGTTCGACAAGTTCCCGAAGGTGGACCCGGTTCTCGGCCCCGAAATGCGCTCCACTGGCGAAGTCCTCGGCCTCTCCGACGACTACGCCCTCGCTTACTACAAGAGCCAGGAAGCCGCAGGTTCCTTCCTCCCGAACGAAGGTGCCGTGCTCATCAGCCTCTCCGACAAGGTTAACTTGTCTGAACAGGCGATTGAAATCGGCAAGGAGTTGTAGAAACATCCTCGCCTCAGTCATGCCAGTCCGCAAGCGGCCTGTCGCGACATTCGGCTTGCGGTGTTTTCCAGAAGCTCGATTGTAATCAAGGACGACAAATGCTAAGGGCGAGTGAAGCAGGACTGCTTGCAGGCCTATTTCCGAGCCCCGCATTTGGGACTCGAAGAGTCCAAAGCGCCATCCGCAAGGCCGCCATCAAGAGTGTGCAAGGTTAGTGTCGCACAAAAATGCTCGCATTTTTGTATGATCGAACCGAAGCCACGGACGCGAAGCGTCAACTACAAGGTTCCGTACATCACGACCCTCGCCGGTGCCTACAACACCGTCAAGGGCATCGCCGCCGCTCGTAACGGCCACGGCGCTGTGAAGAGCCTGCAGGAATACCACGCGAGCATTGAAGAAATCTAATGCGAACGTCATCCTGAGTGCGTAAGCGCGAAGGATCCAGAACATTAAAGACCGTAGCAATAAAATGCTGCGGTCTTTTTTGTGTATGGGAGGGGGAGGTGTGGGACTAAAGTCCCAACTGCTCGGCTCAATCATGCCAGCCCGCAAGCGGTCTGTCGCGATACTCGCCTTGTGCAGTTGTCCCCTAGCTACAGCCCCGACCCCGCCCTTATAATCACGCCCACTCAAAAGAGTGGGCGTTTTGTGTATAACCTGATGCTTTGTTGCGTCTCACACCTGCTTTTTGAAAATTTGAGTATATTACAAGAAGTTGTTGCAGGTGTTTATGAGAAAAAATTTCATCTTTGCTTTGGGAGCGATTTTGACGGTGGCTCTGTCAGTCACGCAGGCGTTCGGTGCGGTTTATTACGTGGCGACTGACGGAAGCGATAGTGCGGCGGGTACAAAGGACAAGCCCTTCGCCTCGCTCAACAAGGCAAATACCGTGGTGCACGCGGGCGATACCGTGTGGATTCGCGGCGGCATCTACGACCTGCACGATACGGTCTTTTTCGCGCGGTACAGGATGACTGCATCAATCGTCCTCACGGCAAGCGGCGAGAGCGACGACAACCGCATCCATTACCTGGCCTACCCGGGCGAGCGCCCGATTTTTGACGGTGCGAACCTCCCCGTGGCCGCAGGCACGGACCATAGCGACGGCACTCCCGAGGGCGCGATGTACACCTCACCGATTGTGATTTCGGCAAAGTATTTGCACTTGAAGGGCTTTGATGTCCGCAACACGCCCATGAAGCATAACTCGAATTCCGGCGTATTCCTTTACGCGAGCAAGCACATCTTCTTGGAGCAGATCGACAGCCACCACAATGCGGGTCCCGGATTCTTCGCAAACGACGGCGTGCCGGACGGCGGTGGGCACATCTTCTTGAACTGCGATGCGCACGACAACTACGACCCCTTGGGCTGGCAGGGCGACGGCGAAAACGCCGACGGTTTCGGCGCGCATTACCAAAAGCCTGGCGAGGGCGATACGACCAAGTTCATCGGGTGCCGTTCCTGGTGGAACAGCGACGACGGCTTCGATTTCATTAACCAGGAATTCCCCGTGGTGCTGGAAAACTGCTACGCCATGGGGAACGGCTACAGCGATTACGGGCTTGGAAACCCAAAGAACGGCAACGGACACGGCATCAAGATGGGCGAAAGCACCCTCGGCGGCGGGCGTCATACCATCAAGTTCTGCGCCGCCTGGAAAAACAAGTCCACTGGATTCTACGCGAACTACACCGGCGTGGGTAGCAAGTGGCTCAACAACACGTCGTACATGAACAAGGACCGCGAATTTACCATGGCATCGACACTCTACGATTCCGAAGGGAACCGCCTTGCCGCAATTGCGCCCCTCACCGGCGACAACGC
>JAFWRL010000116.1 GCA_017520105.1 Fibrobacter sp. | reverse complement strand
TGCAGAAGATTCCGTACAAGATTATTGTAGGCGAAAAGGAACAGGCTGAAGGTCTCATCGCTGTCAACAAGAGAAAGGAAGGCGACAAGGGTCAAATGACGGTCGCCCAGTTCCTCGAAATGACTGCTGAAGACCGCAAGGTTGTTCGCTAGCCAATAACCGAAAAACATTCGCAAACGTAGGTTCCTTTGAGCCTACGTTTTTTTATCGTCGGTGACAACCGCCTAAGGCGAGAGCAGCGACCACGCTTGCGTGGGCATTGAGCAAGCTCCAAACATGTCGCTCGAAAATAGAAATGCAAGCATTTCTGCTTTACTCGCTTAAATGTTTGTGCCGAGCCGCTGCGGTTGGGACTCCGTAGGAGTCCAAAAGGAAGTTGCCGATGGTGTCGTGTCCGTGCGTAAGCGTAAGGACGGCGACAAGGGTTCCATGAAGGTCGCCGACTTCCTCAAGATGACCGAAGACGATAGAAAAGTCGTTCGCTAGTCAATAGTCAATAACTATTCGCAAACGTAGGCTCCTTCGAGCCTACGTTTTTTTTGATAAAACCCTAATAGAGCCGGCTATTGTTTTCACAATATTCCCTACTTGTTTTCAACGCAGCGGATAGCCTTTTTCTGTAGCTTATTGGCAATCTTGATTTCGGGGATGGTATCGGAGCGGACAAATTCCTGATAATAGGCCGTTGAATCGCCTTCCTGCTCCGTCGTCCAGTAGTCACCTTCCGGATAGCGACTGAACTTCAGGGAATAGTAATCGTTCCCCTGGTAGTATTCGCGCAATTTTTCCCAGTCGAATTTCGAGGACACATGCCAACCTGTAGGACAAAGTCCCCTGGCATTCGTTTCAAACGATGCATACGAGTAATCAGCCCAAGAATACAAGCTGTCGACATCAAGGTCGTTTTTAGAAGATTCCCCCTCGGCAGAAGCCTTGTACATCACAATAATCCCTGGTTCCGATCTTTTTCCTAGTACCCCCATGGCCTGCCCCCAGGTAAAGAGAGAATCCGCAAAGGTTCCATTGTTTACGACGAGGTTTTTCACGAACCAGCGGGAATTTGTCGCCGATTCGTAATCCACCTTATGAACATCTCCCCCATCACATACGATGTAGTCAGAGCCCAATGAGTAGGAATTCGTCTTAGCCGATATGTCATTGCAAGCGGTCGATTTGGATGTCCAAATGTCGGAGAAATAAAAGTTAGAAAGCAAGCACGCAACAACGTCACCATCGAAATAGAGTTTGCGCGGACCATAGTCAAAGCCATAGGCATAACTATTTTTGTTGTATTCATCTTCAACAAGTTCAGTGCGCTCATTGTCGGTACCCTTATGATAAATTTTAAGTTTCATGCTTTTTCCGATGTCATGTTCTTTCCCATCCACCTTCAGCGAAAGAAGAGGGCGTTTAACAATAACATTGTAATGGTCACTATAAATCCGATAATACGCCGAATCGGTATTTTCCGGATAATCGAACCGACAGCTGGAATCCTTCACATTCAGCATGAACTTTCTCACTTCGTCCATATCGAGTTTTAGCGATATTCCCTTTTTACTGGAAACTCCTGCCAGGTCATGCACAACCACCGTAGAGTCCTTGTAAAACACAACCGTATCCTTTTTCCACGTATCAAACGTGTTGAAACCGATAAAATAAACTGAGCAAGTCAAGGAATCATGATTGCAGCCGTAATATTGAGCAAAGAGGACTTCACCATCAGCCGTCACCATGGAGTCCGAAT
>JAFWRL010000115.1 GCA_017520105.1 Fibrobacter sp. | reverse complement strand
GAAGCGTAGCGGAGTCGAAGAATCCAGTAAAGTCTCGAATTGCTAATAACTATTGACTAAAGACTAGTGACCAATGACTAATTCATACTTCTTTATCGGTGTTGCTGGCGTGGGCATGAGTGCCATCGCGCAGTATTTGGTGGGCAAGGGCGTTGCTGTGAGCGGTAGCGACCGCCAGTTCGGCGAGTTCCTGAACGGGAAAGCCGAGAAGCCGCTTGTCATGAGCCAGCTCGAAGATTGCGGAATCAAGTGCTTTGCGCAGGATGGTTCCGGCGTTGTCGAAGGGCTTACCGCAGTCGTGGTGAGCACCGCGATTGAAGATACGAATCCGGATTTGAAGCGTGCAAAGGAACTTGGCGTCCCGGTGATGCACCGCAGCGAAATGCTCGCGAAAATTTCGAAAGAAGCCCGCACGATTGCTGTCTCGGGCACGAGCGGAAAATCGACCGTGACCGCGATGATTTACCACATCTTGGAATACGCTGGACTCCAGCCGTCCGTGATGACGGGTGCAGGTCTTGTAAACTTGCAGGCTCAGGGCAAGATTGGCAATGCTGTGAGTGGCAAGGGTGAATGGCTCGTTGCCGAAGTTGATGAAAGCGATGGAACGCTTGTTCGTTATGAACCGGAAATCGGTGTTATTCTGAACATCGATAAAGACCACAAGGAAATTGCGGAACTCGAACAAATTTTCTTGAAGTTCAGTCAGAACGTCTTGAGTGCAGGCCACATTCTGATTGTAAACGACGCTCATCCGCTGGCAAAGAAGTTCAGCGCTGGTCGTGAATTTGACTTTGGTTATGAAAGTTATGTGAGTGTTCAAGGCATTGATTTCAAGGCGGTCGGGACGCATATCCAGTTCCGCGTTCGCCATGGCAACGAACTTGTGAAGTTCGAAATCCCGATGCCGGGCAAGCACAATATGGAAAATGCTTTGGCCGCAACTGCTGCAGCGCTCCGTGCGGGAGTTTCGCTCCACACGTGTGCCGATGCACTTTCGTCATTCCCGGGAGTGTTCCGCCGTCACCAGATTCTCGGAACGTTTAACGGCGTGACGCTTGTCGATGACTTTGCACACAATCCGGCGAAAATTGCCGCGAGCATCAAGAGCGCCCAGGACTTTACGGTCGGCCGCGTGATTGCCTGGTTCCAGCCGCATGGCTTTGGCCCCACGCGATTCTTGCGCAAGGACCTGGTCGATTTTATCGCCAAGACGCTCCGCCCGATGGACATGGATTTTGACCGCAAGAACGACGTGATGTTCTTCAGTGAAATCTATTATGCTGGCGGGACGGTCACGCGTGATATTAGCGCGGGCGACCTCGCGGATGACTTGATTCTCAAGGGTTGCGAAGCGATTTATATTGCCGACCGCAACGAGTGCGCGAAGAAAATGCTTGAGTACGCTGAACCCGGCGACACTATACTTTTGATGGGTGCAAGGGATCCTAGCTTGCAGGAATTCGCATTTTCCGTGAAGAAACTGCTAGAGGAACGTTAACTAGATTGTCGTTCCGGTTATTGTGTCGGATATTCGCTATGCAAAAAAAGACTATTCTAAAATCCGTTTTCTTCGATGGCGCGAAGCGCGATATCTTGATTGTCGGTAATCTTTTTGAAAAGGTTACGCGTCCGCTGGAACCCGCCGATTACGAAGGCGCAGAGATTGTCGATTGTTCGCATTTCGCAATTATGCCCGCGTTTTACAATGGCCATACGCATGCGGCGATGAGCCTGTTGCGCGGCTTTGCTGACGACATGGAACTTGGCAAATGGCTCCGCGAATACATTTGGCCAACCGAAGCGAAATTGACGGATGCCGACATCCGCGTCGGGAGCCGCTTGGCTGTTCTCGAAATGATTAAGTCGGGGACGGTCTTTTTTGCAGACATGTACTGGCATCGCGAGCAAACAATGCGCGTTGTCGAAGAAATGGGAATCCGTGCGGCGATTGGCGTTACGTTTGCTGAATCGCTGATGTCAGCAGAAGCGTGGGCGGCAAATATCGAGTTCTTGAAGAATCACACGGGTGAATCAGAACGAGTGCAACTTGTGGTGATGCCGCATGCCATTTACACGGTGGGCGAGGCGAAAACTGCGGAACTCATTGAAATCGCTCATGCCGAACATTACAAGATTCATACTCATTTGTCCGAAACGCTGACTGAAATCAAGGAATGCGAAGAAAAGTACAATTGCACTCCGGTGGAGTTTTGGCAACGCTTGGGCGGGCTAGACGAAAATTTCTCGGCGGCACACTGCACTCATTTCACGCCATCTGACCGCAAAATTTTTGCAGAATCGGGCGCTACTGCCATTTTGAATCCGTGCTCCAACATGAAACTCAATAGTGGTATCCCGCAAGTGGCCGAAATGCTCAAGAACGGCTTGAAACTTGGACTTGGGACAGATGGCGATTCGTCGAACAACAACCTCGACATGCAAGAAGAAATGAAAGCCATTGCGCTTTTGGCGAAATACTTGGGAACCGCAGAAACGCTTCCGGCAGAAGATGCCCTCAAGATGGCGACGTGCAATGTGGCGCAGTTCTTTGGAATCAATGCGGGTCGCATTGCCGAAGGCAGCCTCGCGGACTGCTTGCTCATAGACTTGAACAATGAGCGTATGGTGCCGTGCTATAACATCTATAGCAACTGGGTCTATTCCGCAAATTCAAATGCTATTGATTCCGTGATGTGCAACGGCAAGTTCGTAATGCGTGGCCGACACGTCGATGGGGAAGAGGAAATTCTCCGCGATGCCCGTGAATGCGCGGAACGGCTAGCGAATAAAAATCCGTAAGCAAAAAAAAGAGACCATTCGGGTCTCTTTTTTATATAAACGTTGTCTAGAAGTTCGAAATTAGTCCATTAGGCAACGGAGATAAATGCCTTCTGCTGTTTTTTCGCTACGAATAGTTTCCAATTGAATTGTTGAACCTCCGATGTCGTTGAAAACCATGGTTTGACTTTTTGCTCCTGTATTATCGAGCATGATGAATTCGACATGAGTTCCATTTGCTGGCTTGAGTACGTTAAAACCGTATTCATCTGTTCCTGAATAGCCTGGCTTTACCCAATCTGTAGAAAGTAACTTATATAAATGTTGGTTTGTTGATTCAATCATTATTTTCCATTCGTCTAAGCTTGGAATATGCCATCCTTTGGGGCAAATTCCTTTAAATGGTAGGGGGTAGTTTTCATCGCCGAATGAAATTTTTTTTGTTAAATAATTGCAGGAAATTCTTGTTGCTTCAGTCCACGAATATGTCCTTCCGTAAGTATCCAGTGAATCAGGTTTTTCTCTTTCGTCAATCCATCTGAGGTCGCACCCATCGACAAAGTCTCTAGGTAGAAAACGTAAGTTCTGTCCCATCCAAATCTGGTCGCCGATCTTTGCTGTCTTGTAAACCTCTCCGTCGCGCTCATCTGTCAAGATACCCGTTTCTGGATTGTAGTTTGCCGGGTAACCTTTTTTGGCGGCGCTGCTACTGGATGCAACTTCTTTGCTGGAACTGCTTGTTACAGCGGAACTACTTTGTGCAGTGGAACTGCTGGAAACTTCTTTTGAATCGCTACTCACTTTAGCGGATGATACCGGTATGCTTGCAGTCGAGGAACTGGAAACCTTCGAATCTCCGGTGTTGTTGCCTGGGCCTGTGGAAGAGTCATCCCCGCAGGCGGACAAAAGGCATGCCGCGGCGATGCAGTAAGCAAAAATCTCTTTTTTCATGTTTGATGCTCCTTAACTTTATAAATATAATAATTATACAAAACTCCTTCTGTAAAAATGAATGAACAAAGAAGGGCTGTCACGCTCGCGCGTATGCTGAATCGGCGGCAAAATTGCTTGTAAATGAAATTTTACGGAACATGGCGAGAACGCGAGCTTGGTTCACTCGGAACATTTTTTTTGAAGAAATTCATTTAGCAAAAAGATTTTTTTTGATGTGGATTGGGTTTTGTGATAATTTGTAATGGAAATTCGTTAAGTTGTTGATACTTTTATAAATACAAATTTTCATGAATGCGTATAAACGCTTTCATTTTGCAAGATTCTGCATTTTTTGATTTTCCATCTTTTTTATATGCGAAGCACCGATCACGCAGATGCTGCCTTGTTTAAATTGAACGAAAAGTAAATAAAATTTTATTGTAATAATTTGTTTGTTTTATTAAATTATTGCAAATTAAATTTAAAAAGGATGCAATTTTGTTTAGAAAATCATCTCTTGCTTGTATTATTTTAGTTGCGTTTTCCGCCTTGTTTGCTGAAAATGGTGGCAGTTCCAACGCCTTCAACAAGTACATGTCACCCGAAGGCGGCGTAAACCCCCTGTCAGGAACGGTTGCTTTGACCAAGTCGCTTGCGAGCATCTCTGCTGGTGATGTCTCGGTGAATTTCGACCTGAGTTATTCGGGTAACATATTCAAGGAGATGAATACGAGGAACGACCAGACGACGGTAGGCCTTGTCGGTCTCGGGTGGACTTTGGGAAGGGCGAAGGTTGTCAGCGACAACCGAGGAACAAGCTTCATCGGTGACGATCAGTATTACCTAGTGCTGTCATCTGGCGGCAGGTTCAAGATTTTCAAGGAAAATCCCTCTAATCCTAATGACAGATGGTGGGTAGAAGGGAATCCGTTCATGAAGGTCGAACAGGTTGTCGGTTCTACCGATGTGACCGGGAAGGGAGACTACATAAGCTATGTCAAGGGGTGGAAGATTACGGACACGAAGGGTGTAGTTCACGAATATGGCGATCTTGATGAGCAAAACAGTACGATTTTGACGAAACCGCAACGGAATGCGACGGAATATGACTTGTTCTGGCCGTTCAAGGACAACGGAACAACACTTGGCTACGGCCTGATAGGCAAGGCGATAAGCGGCAATCCTTGGCTGTATCCTACAGTATGGAATGTCAGCAGGGAGACTGATGTCGAGGGCAACTATCTTGAATATACCTACGAGCAGATAACGGAGGGCCTTTCCGGCAATTTCGAGACCAACGGCCCGTGGAATTCCGATACAATGGAATACACCAAGGAGTCGTACCTGACGAAGGTCGTTTCTTCCATGGGGGACGCCCTTGATTTTGAATACGGGAATAAGGGCGAGGGCGCATTTTTTGGCGAGTATCTCGATTATGACGGAAAGAAGAACGAATTTTTGGGCGATACCGATGTCGATATGTCCATAGAGAAGGTTAACCGCAAATACCTGGCCAAGATTGTGATTTCGGGAAGGAATGGCAGGGTTGGGTCCGTCGAACTCTGCTATTCTGCATTGAACCAGTACAGACTGGACGGGAGCAAGAAAGAAGGCTTTGTCAAGAGACTCCTGTCGGCAGTGCGCTTCTTCAACAAGAAGGGCGAGGAGAGCGATTACGAGTATTACGGGTATTATGATGGATCGGAAACGGCTGTCGGCGAATCAAGCAACGTGGCGTACCCGTTGGGGGCGCTTTTCAGCGTGAAAGGGAAAGAATGCGGATGGGTGGAATATACCTATGTAAAGGAGACCCTTGGACAGGGGCATATGGAAACCCTTAATGCGGATAAAATTTTTGGTAAGGGTTACTTGGAGGACGGTACACCGTACTTAGTCGGAAAAAGAACAAAGTCGTTGGTGGTCGTGTTCCACAGGATAAACGGGAACTGGAAACAGGTCAAGACAATCAGCGTGAATGATGTTTCCGATGTCGAGTTTGGCGACCAGGGATGGTTCCTCGTTAATGATAAGCGTGGTAGTGACGTGATAGGAGCCTTAGTCTATCAGTGGGATGGAAGGGATTGGAATAAGGTATGCGAAAAAGAAATAGACAATAGCTCTTTTTCCAAGGCAATGGGATTCTTTGCCGGACCTGATTATGTTGTACATGTAAAAACTAAAGATAAGGGCGTGGGGTATACTCCAGAAACGGAGATAAAAGTTGTCTGGTCAAAATGGGGCAGGGAATTCGATGTAGATAGAATAAGTAACGCTACCGTAAATGAGAGCGGCATACGGGTCATGGCCCAGAAAAACCATATATTGATACAGGTGAACACGACGGATTTCACCAATGCCGTAAAGTTATATGTCTATACGTTTGACAGCAAGGGTACTGTGCAGGAAACCTATGGAAATAAGGACCAAGACAACGGAAACATGTATTTCCTGGGAGACGGCTATTTTGTCGGTGTAGAGGAACCGTCCGCCTACTTTGGCGGAGATTCCAGATTCCGTGCCTGGCATTGGACGGGTTCCGGCTGGGTCCGGGAATACAAGGATGTCTTCGACAACGACGGCGCATATACGGCAATGGACTTGCAGGCCCACGGGCAGGACTACTATACGGTGCGTCACCACTCCAAGCGTTACCTGACCAACTATTATTGGGATACGGAAAAATGGAGTACCGAGGCTGGCGAAAAACAGCGCCATTTCCAGGTCCAGGACGATCCTTGGTTCTCTGCGGCCTGGAAGTGGGCCGGATTTAGCGGTAGCGACTTCTTTGTCGCCGGGCAGAGCCGTCTGAAGTGCAAGTGGTGGGGGTGCGACGTGAAGAAGTACGTTTATCTTCATCTCTACTACATGAAGGACGCGGAAAACAAGAAGTGGACCTACGACTATATCGGTTCCAAGGGCGAAAAGATGAACCAGAAGGACGTCATAACGGGCACGGACTGGTTTATTGAAAAGAATCAAGTATATACAGCATGGATTTGGGACGGAGAGAAGTGGATCGAGGAATCTGTTCGGGGCAAGGCCAATGCCGACGCCTATTCCCTGGGCGATGACGCCTTCGCCGTTCCTGCCGGGAACCAGACGAACGTCTATTACAAGGTCGGTAATTCGTTCTCCGGTTCGTACGACTCGTACCATGTGGAAAAGAAAACCATTTACGAGCCTGTCGTTGACAAGACCATCGAATATACATACAGCTTTACCACGAATCAGAATCAGATAGCCTATGACGAGGCTAACAATACACCACTGTTCAAGGAAATGAGCGTCACGCTTCCCTTTGGTCAGGGGTTAAAACATAGCACCTTGTGTGATGGTGAATACACCAAAAACGGCAAGACCGAATACAATGTCGGACTTGGTTCTTCTTGCATAGAAACACAGAGGGGGCGCTCGAATACCGATGATAAAAAAGGTACTGCGCTTCTGTCCAGAAAACAGACCTTCTATGAACGTCACCGTGAATCTGGCTGGCCCGCAAGCGTATATCAAGACCGAGTAACAAAGGAAGTCTCGTTCAATGGCTCGACCAAGGAAACGACGACTTATGGGTATTCCTCCAAGAACGGGCAGGTCGTGTCCACGAAAAAGAAGAATGGAACCAAGACGACGGAAGAGGTTGTCAAGTACGTGTCCGACCTGAGTTCTCCGCTTAGCGACTATGATGTGAAATTGGGGAATACGAACAGGATTGAAGCCGTTGCCGGTGGCTATTCTTGCATTGGCGAATGCAGCACGGGGCGTATCGTAACCGCATACGCGAACGGCTGGAACACTGTCGGCAACATTTTCCGTTCCGTATCGACCTGGAGCATGGCTCCAAAGAAGAGGATGTCGAAGAGCGACGTGGAAGGCGGTATCAGCCATATCGTGAAAAATGGGGCGGCTACCTCGTACGCCAACTGGAAACGCACCTCGTACAACTCGGTGTATAACGGAGACGACGTCATCGAGACTGAGGAAGGTCCGAAGAAGATCAAGATGGCGTCTTTCAAGAATCCATTGACCCGTCGGGTCTATGGTACCGCAGCCGGCTGTGGCGTTGACGAGGGCTTAATGCTTTCGGGCGAGTATTGCGGCCCGGTCAATGGAGTCACATGGTCGGGTTGTGTGCCTACCGGAGATTTGGACGGTATAACTGGTTATGCTGTTGACGGGAACGTGGGCAACCAGTATGGCCGATTCTCGACGAAGCTGCTCAAGCTTTCTCCATCGGGAGCGCTTTCTGCGACAATCCAGAAACCCCAGCAGAAAGAGTACCGGATTTCTGCATGGGTACAGACCAAAGACAACGATTCCGTAAAGGTCCGCGTATCTCTGGGGAGCAACGTGCTGGAAAAGAATGTCAAGACGAACCAAGGTTGGCAATTGGTTGAGTTCGAAACCTCAAAACTGCAGACTACGGCGTCCGTTCAGTTTACGATGACGACTACGGCCCCGTCAGGGATAAGGGTCCAGGATGTCCGCGTCCTCCCGTATGATGCCACGTCTTCTGCCCTGTTCTGGGATGACATGTGGGACAAGGTTATTACCACGGTGAACGACAGGGGCGTGGGTTCCTATGTAGTCTATGACGACATGGGCCGTGAGACCAAGTCCTATTCCGAAACGGACGAAGGTAGCGTCTATTTGGCGTCCCGAAAGACGTTTGTCGATGGAAGCTGCGTGATAACGGCTACGGGTGAGGACCATCTTGACTTTGTGAAGGTCAACGGAAAGGTTTACAGCAACCCGTCTTCAAAGAAGAGCTTCGCCCTTGACGCAATCGACATCGACGTTGAACTGGGGCTCGATACGGCAAGCAAGCCCGAAGTCCGGTATGCCCTGGTGAAGGGCGGCGAATCCGACTGGAAGAACAAAAAAATACAGGAATGGATTCCTGCTGCATGCGGCGGGCTTTGTCCGATTTCGTTCAAGTTTACGGATAATCCGGAATGGACGCTTTTTGTCGATGTAGCTCCTTTCAATACCGCAGATGATTCGAAAGGGGATTATGCATTCCAGTTCGGAACGAAGAAGAAGGACTGGGTGGTATATGGCCAGATCGGAGGCTTTGCCGATGGTGAAATCCCGCAGTTCATGAACCCGTACGATTCTGTTAATGTTGTTTACAGGAATGACGGTAACGATTCCATCTACAGGTCGAATTTTAGCCAGGGCAGTTGGACGAATACCGCGCAAGCCATTGTTGCCGCGCGTTCCGTTGCCTACAGCTTTGCACATGGAAAGAACAACGGCAACAATATTTACAGCCTGAGCCTTATTCCGAAAGTAAACGATGCCGATGACGCAACGACGACGCTTGCGTACCCGAGAACCTACGGCAGCGACGATGGTATTAACTATACCTATAGGGACCTGAATGACGATTCCTTCAGCGCCGATGAATTGAAAGTTGCCATGAGTGGGAATACCTCGGCTCTGCTCTACCGTGCGGACGTGAGGTCGAAGGTTGTCCCGGTCACGCTCCGTGATTCGACGGACCCGACCCGGACCTATCAAAAGACGATGCCTAGGCGTGTTGCGGACGACATGCTTTATAGCAAGATTTGGAACATCCAGTCAAGCCAGTGGAAAAATCTCGGGGCGGTACCCTTGTATGACAAGGATACCCTGTCTGTCAGTTTCTCCGGGAACGATACGATATTGAAGGTTGTCCATGGAAATTTCGTTTCCTACCTGGACGGTGTCGTCTCCGATTTCAGGAACAAGGCCTTCGATATGGTTTCGGGTCCCGGCGGCAAGCTTTATGTCGCCTATATCGGCGGTGTGAAAAACTTTGAAGTCAACACCCCCGTTACTGAAGCCGGAGTCGATTATAACGTAAGGCTTTCCCCGAACTATATTGTCGTGAAACGGCTCTACGACGCTTCCGAAACGTCTTACGATAGAGCCGTGTGGGCTGGTCCGAGCAAGATTTCCGGACAGCCCCGCTATGAAGGCGACATCATCTCGTGGGACGGCACGAATCTGCATGCGATTGACGAACCCGAGGCGGTGAAACTCGCCTACGACGGACAGTCACTGTTCATGGCCGTGGTCTATAAGACCCATCCGGATGAACGGTTTGACGACGACGAGGACGCGGGCGACCAGAATGCTGTAGCGAATGCCGATATCGATTACGGGGAACTCGCCCTTACCGTGTTCAAGGCCACGGAGCAGCAGAACGTGAATGCCGACGGCGTCACGTACAGCAGCTATCTGCGCTGGATTCCGGTCAAGGACAATTCCATCACCGTCGCGAAGAAAGGAAACACTCTTGCGGACGAACGTAACAGGGTGCTCTACATGCAGCCGGACGATCTTTTCGACCTGGTGGTCCGTGGTGATACGCCGTATCTCCTGTTCGGCAACAAGTCCAATGGTAACAGAATCTCTGTCATAATGCATGACGGTAACAGGTGGCTGTCTATCGGTAACCCGGCCTTTGCGTATCCCGTCCAGAGCGGAAAGTCCGCGGATCTGGCCGTCGCCGTCAAGAACAACAAGGCCCATCCGTATGTCGTGTTTGAACAGGGGCTTGAGGCGGGTTATGCAACCCGTAAGGACAAACTTGTCACGATGCGCTACAATGCGAACGACAAGGTTGACCTGAGCATATCGGCTCTGGATCTCGGGGCGGATTCCTTGAACGAGTCGTGCGCGTTCAGACAGTATATATTGAACTACGCGCTCAATGTAGGCTATGAAAGTACGCTGTCTGTAAAGCCGACTTTGCGTACTCCTTCCGATGTTGACCATATAGAAATTTACGTCAATGACAACTTTGTCTTGAGCAGGAATCCTGCTTCGACGGCAGCTTCGAGTATCTCGCTTGGGGAACGGTTGAACAGGGTGGAACTGCGGGTTGTCGGCAAGGACGGTTCCGAACTGTCGTACTATCTCAATACGTACCGTAAGCCGAGGCCTAATCCGGGCCTGTGGGGTAACGGCAATTCGCTTGTGTCTAATGGCTACATGGTGGGCGATACAGTCAGGCTCGATGTGACGCCGCTTATTCCCGAAACCGGTGATTTAACCAGGCCTTCCGGCACCGATACGGCGAAGGTCCATATTCATGTGACCGGCGGCTGGGAGATTCATGTCGTCGATTCTTTGTCGGGGAAGGATACTGTCTATCACGGTGGCGATACGATTCCCTTTGTGGGTCCGATTCCTAAGGATGTGTTCGTCGTAAGTCCGGACAGCGATACCGTCGTAGTGGACTTCTTCGTAAGGCCGGACACCATGTCCCTGTTCGGGTCCAGCAGTTCCGTGAATCCGGGATCCAGTTCGTCGAGAGGATGGAACTATTCCCGTTCCGACGACAACGACGACGATATCTACCAGATGGCCTTCAGTTCCTCGTCCGATGCTGGCAGCTCCAGTTCCTCGGTCGATATCTGGAACCTGTCTTCTTCGTCCTGCGATGGCGAAGGGTGCTGGACGATGTCCTCGTCGTCCTGCGGAGGCGAGGGTTGCCTGCCCGGTAGTTCCTCCTCCGTCATTTCCTCCAGTTCGTCGAACGGGATGGCGTACCATGATTCCTTGTCCACAAACGTACCCGACGTGGTGAAGGATGTCGCCTACGCGAAATTCCTGACAGCGGGCAATATGCGTATCGGCAACCAGGTCTCGGTGACGGGGACGCTTGCCGCGGGAAACCGTGTGGAAGTCGGGGTCGAGACTGAAGCCTACCAGGAAATCGTTTCCGGCGGTGACGTGATGCTTGCGAACAGGGCCCGGGTGGGAACCGTCCGCCTGGGAGGTAACCTGCAGGTGCAGGCGGGTGCCGTGCACGGCGACGTGGTCAACGAGTCCGGTCTTGCAGTTCCTGCGATGCCGCTGATCCCGTTTACGACGGGAACGTCCGATATCATAGTGGAACGCATGCTCAACCGAAATGTTTCTCCGGGTACTTACAGGAACTTCATCGTCCGCGAAAGGTCGAAGGTCCATTTTGCCGCGGGCGACTACTACTTCGACTCGTTCTGGATAGACCCGTACGTGGAACTTGAATTCGAGCAGGGGACGCGCGTCTGGATAGCCAACGGCTTCAACATAGCCAACTTCTGCCGGGTGACCCATTCCGGCGGCAAGGGCGACCTGTTCATCTATGTCGGCTCCAGCAACTATGTCTCCATCGGGAACAACGTGCAGATGAAGGCCGCCCTCTATGCGCCGCGTGCGACCGTGCAGATTTTTGACCATACGGTCTTCGAAGGATTCGCATGGTCCGCCAACTTTAATGTCGAACCTTTCAGTACTTTGAAATAAGGGGAGAGGATCATGAATACGTTTATCAAAAACATTTTCCAAGCAGTAGTTTTCTCCGCCTGTGTTTCTGTTGCATTCGCTGATGAACCGGAACAGTTATCGGAACCGCGTTACGATGATCATGGAGTCCATTATGGACTTCCGGGATGGGAAAGGGTGGATTCGTATGGTTCCAATACGGCGAACTTTCCCGAGGAGGGTTCCCTCCTTTACGTGGACCTGAACTACCCGATGCGCTTGGAAAACAATATCAGGTTTGGTGGAATTGGCTATGACGAGGTGACGATTACTAGCACTGGACGTATCTATCTTGGACACGTGCCGGCTGATTATGATTTTTCGGAAGGCGCTAGGGGATATGTTCCTTTTTTGGAAACCACGAAGAAGCAGATGCAGCCTGTTTCCGGCTCGTCGACAATCGAAGTGAAATGGCAGGCAATTGATTCTAAAAAAGGGTATGCAATTGTCGAAATCGGGCCTTTCAATGTCGATGGGTTCCAGAAACCAGTATCTTTCCAGGTGTATTTTTATACAGATGGCGAAATCCAGTTCCAGCCGTGGATTGAATGGGATGACGTTGCCGCCTATGCGTATAGCGGACAATACCACAGTTCTCCGTTGACTCAGTTGAATAACAAGGATGTCTTTAGCCCCGCGCTCTATAATGGCGGGCATCTCGTGGAGTCGAGTTACAAGGATATCATTAGTTGGCATGCTGAACCTTTGATTTATAACGGGCAGTTGCGTCCGGGCTGGATTGCGAAATCGTTCGATGACAATGGTGTTCTTTTTAACCAGGGTGAAAACGGCATAGATGTCTATTTTGGACCCCAAAAGGCGGCTGGAGGCCTTTTCGCCTTCGACCATTCCAGGGAGCACCCCGTTGTCGGCAGTTTCAACTATGTAACTTTTGAGGCCCAGTCGATCAGCTATGGTGACGGGAGGACTGCCCAGAATCCGGTCGAGATTTTTTTATGGTACTTCGGGAAAGATAACGGCGATTTGATCGATCGGGCCATCGATGCAAACTATCCCTATTTCCTTGACGGTCCGGCTTTGGGGCAAAACGATATTTTTAGTCATAAACCTCCGTTATCTAATGAAAAACCCATTGCCAAGGAAAAGAAGTTTAGTACGTCATCCAGTGGCACTTCCGTTATATGGCCTGTGGCCTATATGACGTCATGGCTTACTCGTGGAACCGACATGAGGTCTTTGGAAATGACGAAGGCAATCGCCTTCAAGTTCCAGGCGAAGGATACTGCGTATAACAGAGCAATTCAGATAAAGAACATAAGCTACGGGTTGCGTCAGCCGCGTTCTGTACAGTTCCTGAAACCTCAAACGGACACTCTCTTCTTTGAGTCTGACGGTCTTGCTTACATGAAGGGAAGCAATTTCGGCGGCAAACTGCCATATGAATTCATTAATGGTTCCAGTCTTTATGCCAAGATTGTACCCGCTCCGGGCGATACGATTGATGAGGTCACAATCAATGGGCGTACGGTTTACAAGCATGATGGCTCGGCTGAACCAAATAAGTATGTAGCTCTCCCCGGAGATGGAACGGTCGATTTAACATTGGAATCTTTGACCGGAAATGTTTATGTGACCGCCACGTCCAAGAAGTGTTTAACCAGAGTCTTGCCTGCTGTTAACCCGTCCTACGTGAAGGCAGAGGTATTCCTCGATCCGTCAAATGCGTCTAGAAAACTTGAATCCTACTCCGTGAAGGATGGCCTTGGTCGTGTCGTGCAGACTCAGACTGACCTCGGGAACGGCAAGTTCAATGTGAATGCGACTTACCTTGACGATTTCGGAAATGTCGAGTTCGCGCCGCTGTCTTATCTCTCGTCGAAGAACTCGTTTGCCTATGAGGACATGTACTGCAAGCAGTGCATCGTGAAATCCTCGGCTTACCACAATGGCGACGATGATTTAGACAAACAGCAGGCCTTTGGTGTCCCGTATGCCAAGGAAGATTACCACTACGGCGAGGATAACGGCGTGACGAAGGACGTTTCTGGTGTGGCAGAAGCATCGTATGCGAAAAGTCAGAATTCGGCAATGCAGTGGACGATTCCCCTAAATACATCCGATTATTCGAATTTTCTTTCTGAGGAGCAACTTAACGAGAAGGTTCTTACCGAAAAGTATGTGACGGCGAAAAAGATTATTGCTAACGAGGATGTAGATGTCGAAAATTGGACCGAGTATAGTTTCAAACTTGTCGTGAATCGTTCCATGGAGGGCGTGTTCACGCAGCAGATATTCGACGCGAACGGCAACATCCTTTACGCCTGGGCAAAGTCTGGCGACCATGTCGTCATTTCGAGGACCCACTACAATTCGGACAATCAGGTGGATTTTACGGATGTTTCCGTGGATGGTGGAACGTTCGGTCTTGCCACGACCTACACCTACGATGCCGCTGGTCGTGTCAAGACTGTAACGACACCGGACAAGGGTACTGTCGTAAGTATGTACGACGATGACGATCACGTCCGTTTCACCCGCGATGCCCGCCAGCAGGCAATGTCCGTGAAACTGGGCTGCAGTGGAAACTACTTCTCCACGATCGAGTACGATGGCAAGGGCAAGGTCACGAAGACCGGCGAGGTGCGCTGCGGGCATTCCTTCACGGATTCCGCCACCGCCGTCCCCGACGACAAATTGTATATTCTTTCGGAGAACTTTTACGGAAAGCCTACGGTAGGAGAACTTTTGTCCACTGGCGTTACGACAGATATGGCTTTGTTGCAGGGCGTCCTCGACGAGATGGAGGGTGTTTTGCCGAATGACGTGGGGGCGGTCGCGTCCTACGACGGCAGCCGCGTGCGTTCCGATATTGCAATCAGGGCGAACAGCCTCAAGATGTCCTCGTACAATCGCCTGGGGCAAAAAGTCAAGCAGTGGACCATTTACGGGCTGGAAGGCGCTCCTGCCACGCAGGCTTCCTTTACTTACAACGTGTCCGGCGAACTTTCCACGACGGAGACCGCCGAGTGGAAGAACGGCTCCTGGAGCCCGATATCTGCGCTCACGTACGACTATGACAATCTGGGCCGTCTGAAGTCGGTGCTCGAAGGCGGCGACAGCCTCATGCGTGTTGACCGCACCGATGCGGGTACGGTCTCGAAGAAGGCCTACTTCGACAAGGGCGACCATGTCTATGACATGACGTACGCAAAGGACGTCTATGGACGCACGACACGTGTTTCATACAAGGATGCTGCTGGCAAGACCCTTTATTCAGAAACGGCGACGTATCCCTCAGTCTTTGCAGGTCGCCTGGCGACTGCACGACACGTGTGGGACGGATACAGCTCTGACGAAAGCTATTCGTACGACAAGCAAGGACGTCTGACAGGATATACGACCGATAACGGTAACATCGGTAGCGGAGTCTATGGCTACGACGGACTCGGTCGCCTTACGTCCAAGAATGAGGGTGATACGACAATCGCCTACACTTACGACAATGACCATTTCAGACCGCTTGCGATGACGGTAGGCGGTACTACGACTGCGTTCTACGTCTATGACCCGTCCGGCAACGTGTGGCTTGACAAGAACTCGAAGAACACATATACGATAAACGCCCTTGGCTTGCCGAGCAGGGTGAGGCTGTTCTCGGATGACCCTGTGAATTCAACGTATGATGAAGTCCAGGGCGACGCCAACCTCAATGGTCAAATCGGCTATACGGACATGGCATACGACGAGGGCGGACAGCGAATCTGGACAAAGTTTGTTGTCGGAGCTCCGTACCATAAGACCGAAGTGACGTATTCAGGAATTGGTCAATATACGTATTCTGGTCAGTACCATTCGGATGATTTGACGCTTACCCGTATAGACCTTCTCGGTGGCGGTTGCCGCACGGGCCTGACCGGCGAGGCGCTTTTCCCGGTGAAGGACCTGCAGGGCAGTATCCGAGGCTATGCGAACAAGACTGGTCTCAAGAGTGCGTTTGGCTACCGCCCGTACGGCATGTCGATTGACCTTGCCCGTTACACGTCCGACGGTGACGAACGCTGGCAAGGTAAGAAGTTCGATGGCGAGCACGATAAGTACTACTTCGGTGCTCGCTATTATGATCCGTTCTTCGGTATGTGGATATCGCCGGACCCGGCGGGGCAATTTGCGAATCCCTACAGCTACGGTGGTGACCCACTGAATTATATCGATCCGACCGGCTTGTGGGCGTTTGGTCTTGGTCTTGTGATTGGCTACGATCAGTCGCACGGCTGGAGTTTCGGTTTTGGAGCAGCCGCGGAAATCGGCGATTTCGGAGCCAATGCCTCGTTTAGCTTCAATCAGGATGGCTCGAAATCGTTCAATTTAAGTGCGAATGCTAGCATACCTTTGCTAACATCGG
>JAFWRL010000114.1 GCA_017520105.1 Fibrobacter sp. | reverse complement strand
GTGGTCGGTCCAGTTCTTCATGTCTTCAGAAGTAAAAGCATAAAGACCGACAATGTCGTAATTCCAGTTGGTCTGGTTGTTGTAGTCATCCACATCGGTCAAGATGTAGAAGGTATCACCATCGGAGGCACAGGAAGGGTCCGCCAAGTAATGGTAACTGGAAATGGGGTTATCTGCAAGGGCGCTTACACCAAAACCAGCAAGCAAACCCAATGTAGCCAAACGTTTCATGTTCATACACACTCCTTCGGATTGACCCAACACGGTCAACCTCTTGAATAAAACTATTTTCGCATGCAAAAAAAGACCCGCGGCGAACCGCAGGTCTCATTGATAAAATGTCAATAATGGATAAAACTAGTCTTCTTTTTTAGCTTTTTCTTTTTTCGTCAACGGAGCATACGGGTCAAAGATGCCGTAACCAAAGACCTCGATATCGTCAACCCAGACTTCAGTACCCATAGCACCAAAGATGCTAATCTTTGTCACACGATTCTTGACCGCATCCCAACCGACGTTTCCGCCATTGCTATCCGCAGTATCCAATTGTGACGGAATCACAGTATAGCGAGTCCAAACCGTATCTACATCAAAATGACGCCAAGATTTTATATTGTCCGTACTTGTCACGGAATCGGTATTCACGAGCATGTCAAACGCGAATGAAATCCGGGACTTTACAGAACCGCGAGCCCAAAACCTGATGGAATCAAGTTCGCTCATATCGACAAAGCCACCGAGATCTCGACCGATGAGAGCCCAATCCCATTCAGCCGCAGAATCGCGAACACAGACAAAGTGTGCAGCCTTGCCTTTGCGGTCAAGTCCAGCAGAGACAATATCGAAATTAACGCTTGCGTTATGCGAAGCCGAAGGCATCCAATCGCCAGTACCGTTTTCAAAGTCATCAAATACAAAGTATTTCTTGACGTACGCGGAGTCGCCAAGATAAAGTTCGCCTTCGCCGGACTGCCCACCGACGTTCATCGCTATTCTGCCATATTCCGTGACAGAATCTTCTGCGGCATCGTTGACGAACGCGACAATTTCAACATCGCCACTCGGCAGCGATTCAAATTCAAAGTAGCCGGTAGAATCCATCGAGACCTGGTAGTCCAATCCCTGCACAGAAACAGTCGCCGAACGGCGAACCATCTGTGGAAGACCGACGTGACCAGAGACCTTGGTCGGCTCAGAAACTTCAACTGTAAGAGGAGTCGTCGAATCCGCTTCAACGTATTTAATCTTTGCAAATCCCTTCAAATTCAAGGAATCGTTGCGAGCTTCGATGACATAGTTGCCCGACGGGACATCCGACAAGACGACGCGACCCTTTTCGTCGGTTTCAAAATGCAACTGGTAGAGGGAGTCCGAGCCAAGTTCATCTGCACCCGGCAAATAGCTTTCAGGGCGGACAATAACGTCCATACGTGCAGCAGGCGTGCCATCGGCCAACTGGGTAAGCACCGCGATGGAGTTTTCCGTCTCCATCGACGATCCAGCGGTACGTCCGCTATCGCAGGCGACACAGCAAAAAGCCAATGTCGCCAACCCGTATGTCCACGCCCATTTACTCATTTCTTATCTCCTGCACCTTCCCCTATTATTATAGTATTTTCCGACGCCCCTCCTTTGCGGGCAACCGGGTAAAATGCCATAGAAAGCTGCATAACACGATCAGGATTCTTGGCTCCGTCCACTCTTTTCTGGACTAAGCGGCGGAATTCCCTCAGCATGTCACCGAGATCTTCGAAGCAGGACTGATCCACAGAAAGGGTCAGTGTGGAAATATTGCGTTCATTGACGGGGATGTTTTCAAGAGCGTCGCTCGCAAGCTTCAAGACCTGGCGCTGGAAATTGCGCACAGCCTTGGCCTTTTCGGGACCCCCGACGGTCAAGTGAGCCTCGGTCAGCGCAAGCTTACCCGACGCAAGCTTCTTGACGAGACCGACCTCCTTCAAAGTTTCAATGGCTTCGAGAGCCTGCTCCTCGGTAATCGGCGGACAGATATCCTTGGCGATGCGCTTGACATTCACCACCCCACCGTTCAATTCCAGGTAGGCGCGTACCGCAGGAATCCACCAGTTTTCAAGGAGTTTAAGTTCGGCGGCTTGCAAAGAATGACGCTCCACGTCACGGAGCGAGAGGGCTTTCGCCATCAATTCTTCGCGCTTGGTCTTATCCTTGCTGACAGCAGCAGAATAGAGGAGGTCGAAGTATTCGGCCTCGCGACCAGCCAGCGCAAGGATTTCCTTAGCCGCAGGTAATGCATGAGCAGGCAGATGCTGCTTTTTTTGCAATACCCGATAGAGATAGCTGGAGTCAAGCCCTAGCTTATCACCCATCATGCGGTAGCTGTAGAAGGGCATCTCGACCTTGCGCCTGTCGTAGAATTCCTTCAAGAAGTCGCGGTAGTCCGCTATGTCAGAAAAAGTAACCATCAATCAT
>JAFWRL010000113.1 GCA_017520105.1 Fibrobacter sp. | reverse complement strand
TTCCACAAGGTCGGCGGTGCATGGTTCTTCTACGATGGCCGTGCCGAGAAGCAGGAAACCGTCCGTCACGAAGGCCCGGTTGTCGGACGTAACGACCCGTGCCCGTGCGGTTCTGGCAAGAAGTACAAGAAATGCTGCGGAGCGAATAAATAGACGAAAGAACGGCTCTACGAGCCTACAGACGAGAGACGAAAGATATGTTAGGTGGCGAAGCCACGATTATTTTTCTCTCGTCTTTCGTCTACCAGCGAAGCGGTCTCTCGTCTTTATTCATTCTCCTACCAACCACTAATCACTAACCACAAACTACTATACAATGTTCAAGATATTCGTAGATGGCGAAGCAGGAACCACTGGCCTGCAAATTTTCGAGAGACTTGCCAAGCGCAACGACTTGGAAATTCTCAAAATCAATCCGGAACTCCGCAAGGACGTAAACGAACGCCAGAAGATGATTAATGAATCTGACGTGACGTTCCTTTGCCTGCCGGATGCTGCGTCCATGGAAAGCGCCGCCCTCTGCACGAATCCGAACACGCGCATTATCGACGCTTCTACCGCACATCGCGTAAATCCAGCTTGGACCTACGGCATGCCGGAACTTTCGGCAGCACAGCGAGAAGCGATTTCCAAGAGCAAGCGCATCGCGAACCCAGGTTGCCACGCCTCGGGCTTTATCCTCGGTGTGTATCCGCTCGTAGCCGCGGGCATCATTCCGAAGAGCGCGAACCTCGCCGCCTACAGCATCACCGGTTACTCCGGCGGTGGCAAGAAGCTCATCGCGGAATACGAAGCCGCCGAAAACTTGAGCCACAACGCAGGCGAATCCAAGGCCATCATGGCTCCGGCCCCCTACGCGCTCGCGCTTGCCCACAAGCACCTCCCCGAGATGAAGAAGTACTGCGAACTCGAGAACACGCCGTTCTTCAACCCGGTGCTTGGCCCTTATTACAAGGGCATGGCCGTGACCGTTGCCATTTTCCCGAACATGCTCACGAAGAAGGTCGGCCCGCAGGACTTGACCGAAATCCTCACCAAGCATTACGAAGGCAGCCGCTTCGTGAAGGTGATGCCCTTTGAGGCTGCCCCCGTGCTGTTCAACGGCCGCCTCGACCCGACAGTCTGCAACGACACGAACAACGCCCGCATCCAAGTTTTTGGGAACGAAAACATCATGCAGGTGACGACGATTATCGACAACCTCGGCAAGGGTGCTAGCGGCGCCGCCATCCAGAACATGAATATCGCCCTCGGATTGGACGAAGGAATCAGTTTGGTTTAAGCCATGCCCTTTAGGTATTCTTCAACATTCAGATAGTTAATATTACCGAGCGCTCCCGCGGGGCCTCGGTATATTATGTTTTTGCTCACAATCTTGCCGTAGCGAAATTCCGTATCGGTGCATTTCCTAGCATCTAGCAAGTGACGGCATTGTTCCTTGGCGACTTGGTCGCTGTGCTTGATTTCGTAGATTTCGCAACAGGCATTTTTCGAATCAAACACCATCATATCAAATTCGCCGACGGCAAACTGCAACTGAAAAACCTGCTTATCCGGCCTGGCCATCTTGGTTTCAAGCAACACGATTTCTTCCATCATGCGCCCACGAATCTCATCAAGGATTCGCTTCTCGATGGACATGCGTTCGACAATCGGAACGTTCCTGAACGTTTCGTCAAGCAACAAGCTCTGGATGAGCGCCGACGCCTGAGCGTAACGAAGTCCGGGCTGCGAAAGAACCGTACGTGTCAAACGCGCGTTCAAGTTCGATAAATTAACCACATCGATATCGCACGTGAGGTCCAACAAATCCAAATATTCCTTGATTTCGGCGCGGTGAGCCTCGCCTATTCCGACAGATAATTCCGCCTTATCACGTATCTGCAAGAGGTGTTTAAGCCTTTTCGTGACTGCACCAACATCGACCCTATCCAAAACATCCGTGGGCTTGAACCTGTCGCGACGCAAATTCTGTGCGGAACGACTCAAGTCGCCGGACTTAAATTTTCTCGTCAACACCTCTATTGCAAAGCGATGGTTCACGTCCTCCACGATGCGGTTAATCGCATTCGTCAGTTCCCCTGCATCATAAAGTTCCTGCAACGAGCGGAAATGCCCCTCGTGTTGATAGCACTTCAAGGAATGCTGGATATTTCGGGCAATGGCGGAATCCACATAATCGTCCGCGCTCTCTTTCGTCGCAAAAGTAAACTTGTCCGTATTGTAGTTCGTGCCCCCCATGCTCATGGTGCCACCAAACTCAATAAACTTGTCAATTCCCGCTACGCCAAGGACATTCTCAAATTCACGATATGGGATAAAGGTCGTGTGCAGCAAAATGCAGCGGTCATAAAGCTGTTCGTCTTCCGAAAAGACAAACCCCAGGGAATCCGTCCCCGAAAGAACCACCTTCATGCCACCTGCCGCAAACACATCGGAAAACAGCGCAGCGCCCTCGATAAAATCGCTAAGCATTGTCACTTCGTCTATGAACACGTAGCAGTAGCCGAGTGATTCCAGCAACTTGAGGTCGTGATTGACATCAGCAAGGGAATGGCGGGAGCTCAACTGGACAAACGCCGTCTTTGCAAGCATCTCGGCAGGCATCCCGCCCATAAGCTGGCGGACGAGCGTCGTCTTGCCCGTACGGCGAAGCCCATACAGAATCAAGACGCGGTCATTGTTTTCGCTATAGATATAGTCGTGGAGAGCCGCAAAGCACTCGCGTTTTTTCCACTTCATTACAGAGGCGAAAAAACGGGGCAGCTGCGCTCCGATTTTCACGTCGGTCTTGAAATTCGGAGTGGCAGAATAAACCGCAACGGGTTCAGCCACCAAGCCCTGCAAAACGCCACGCAGAGAATCCTTCTGCGCACGCTCCGCCGCTATTTTCGCAGCAAGTTCCGCAAACTCCTCGTCTTTTACTCGACGGCTAC
This sequence comes from Fibrobacter sp., assembly GCA_017520105.1. The sequence continues at coordinate 6,879 of JAFWRL010000113.1, read as the reverse complement.
GCTGCTTGCCGTTTTCCGTCCACTGGTAGTAAGCGTAGCGCTTGCCGTTGATTGTCTTGTAGGTGATTCCGCCAATGCTCATAACAACCCACCCTTTTAACTTAAATTTAACTTATTAAGTTAAAAAAGTCAATAGGGCGGAAGAAGGTAACGACGATTATCAAGCAACCAAATCCAATACGCATCAACCGTTAAAAACCTGCACCCTGTCTTGTTGTCAATCACAAACATTGACTTGATGTAATTTTGCGGAATCGATTGAATTCCGTTTTATCCTTGAAATTGTCCAACGCCACCCTGTCATTCGCTAGGCTGCAATAGGCAAGTATTTTGCCTGTACCGGAATCAGTACAAGCATAACTCACAGCAAGCAAATGCTTTTGAAATGCAGATGCGCGATTCAGAATGAAATCATCTAAATCACGATCACCGCAATTAAAATTTTTGACGGAATAAGACGGTCGTATCCGAATGAAACTTAATTTTTCTGTATTTACACCTTCTTGAACCACGGATCTATACCTCCATTGGCATCTTCTCGGGCACGCTGCTCAGCCATACCACGTTCGTAAGCCTTTTTCATAAACTCGTAATCGCGCAAGCGCTGGGCACGAGCTTCAGGAGTTTCCGGTCGGCGTATCTTCATGTTTTCAAGAAAACGACGAGCATCCTCGCCATAGAGAATCGGAGTTTCACGAATGGGTCTAGCCATAGCCTTGTCCTTTGTTATTTCATAATAAGTAATGGATATACTAACTCTGGAGCATCACTAGACAGGTGAGACCCGGCAACACACTACTAAGGTGGTGCCTATAATATAAAATGTTCCTTTTTCAAAAACAAGGGAGCGAACCCCAGGTCATTTATTTTGTCAACAACCGTTTGCAAGAAACAAAAAAATTACAAAAAGGCCTCTGCCAAAGGAGATTCCCCATCAAGCGGGGAATGACAAGTACACCTATCTTCCCTAAATCGCAAAAATTTCTACATTTGGCGCATGTTCTTAGACGAAAAATCAATTGAAGTTCGCTCCGGCAGAGGCGGTGACGGCATCTGCAGTTTCCATCGTGAAAAGTTTGTTCCACTCGGCGGGCCCGATGGCGGTGATGGCGGTCGTGGCGGTCACGTGATTTTGCAGGTGAACGAACAATATACGACGCTCCTTGACATGGGCCATACCCGAATTTACAAGGCAAAGAACGGGCAGCCCGGCGGCGCAAAGCGTTGCTCCGGAGCTTCTGCCGATGACCTTATCATCGGCGTTCCGCGCGGCACAATCGTCAAGGACGAGCAAGGTCATATCCTCACGGACTTGACCGAACCGGGCCAGAAGTGGATTGCGGCTCGCGGCGGCAAGGGCGGCATGGGCAACCAGCATTTCGCAACACCGAAGGTGCAGGCACCACGCAAGTGCACTCCCGGCGAAAAGGGCGAAGTCCGCCAGCTGTTCCTCGAACTCAAACTCATGGCAGACGTGGGCCTCGTGGGTTTCCCGAACGCGGGCAAGTCGAGTCTCGTGAACAAGATTTCCAGCGGTCGCCCGAAAGTTGGCGACTATCCGTTTACGACGCTTGAACCGGTGCTCGGCATCGTGCAGGTGAACGGCCACAGTTTTGTTGTTGCCGATATTCCGGGACTTTTGGAAGGAGCCAGCGAAGGCAAGGGCCTTGGCCACCAGTTCCTCAAGCATATCGAACGCACGCATACGCTGCTCTTCGTGATTGACGGTTTTGCAGAAAACGCCTACGAACAGTTCAAGGTGCTTAAAGAAGAACTCAAGGCATTCCACCCGAAGCTGGCCGAAAAGAATTTCGTGGTAGCCCTCAACAAGAGTGACCTCGGCATCGAAAACGCCATCAAGGAGTTCAAGAAACACCGCCAAAAAGTGGTCATCACGTCGGCGGTTACCGGCGAAGGATGCCCCGAATTGCAGCAGGCTTTGGACGATGCGGTGCCCCATATGCACAAAAAAAGCATCGGATGGAGCAAAAAAAGCTAACTGTTGCCAAAAAATATTGTAAATTCATTAACATGAAGGCGACTCAGTCCAACATAACTAAGAAGGAAATCGTTGATGAAATCGCTTCCCAGACTGGATTTACGCAAGTAAAGACCAAGGTCATCGTGGAAGAACTCATCGACGCGATTTCTAATTCTGTTATTGAGGGCAATAACATCGAATTGCGTGGATTCGGTCGCTTCAAGAACAAGCAGCGCAAGGAACGCCGTACCCGGAACCCAAAGACTGGCGAGTTGGTCAATATTCCCGCCAAGACGCGTCCGGTTTTCGAACCGAGCAAAGATCTCGTCGAAAAAATCAACAAGGTTCCTTTCGACTTTGATAATGAGGCTTTTGTCCCTAAAGATGACCAAGAAAGAATCTAGTACGCCCGTTATCCAGAACCGCAAGGCGAACCATCTCTATTTTGTGGATGAGACGTTTGAAGTGGGAATCATGCTTATCGGGTCCGAAGTCAAGTCCATCCGCAACGGCAAATGCACTCTGGGCGAAGCATGGATTGACATCGACGAAAAAAAGGACGAACTCTGGCTCGTCGGTGCGCATATCGACGAATACCTTTTCGCAAACCGCTTTAACCATTTCCCTGCACGCAGGAGAAAGCTCCTCGCCCACACGCACGAAATCCAGAAAATGCGCAAGGCGAAGGAATTGAAGGGGTGCACCATCATCCCGCTAAAAATGTACTTTAAGAACCGTATTGCAAAACTCGAAGTAGGAATATGCCGAGGCAAGGATCAACACGACAAGCGACAGGACATCTTAGTCCGCGACGCCAAGATGGAAATGGCTCGCGCCGCCAAGGCCCATCGCTAATTATTGCTTTGCTACTGTTCGCATGTAGCCTCACCCTCGCCGCACCGACTAGGGTCGATGTGGAGTCGCTTGCGCGGGATACGAAGGGAGCGTTCCATTGGTACCCGGTGCAAAAGACGTTTACGATTGTCGCTCCACAGGACACATTCAAGTTCGCCGTTGGCATTCCGTACATGACCCGCAACGGCAGTTCAATTGAGCTTTCTCAAGCCCCGCAACTCGAAAACGGACACATCTGGATTGCTGAAGACGACGCGAAGAAAGTTACTTCGAAGGCCGTGGTCGCAACGCCTGTCGAGACAGCACCAGCCAAACCCGCCGATGTAAAACCGGCTGAACCCGCAAAACCCGCGACGCCAGTCGTCGTAAAGCCCAAGCCTCCCAAGCAAGAAATTGCAGGTAGCCGTGAAGTCCGCACCATCGTCATTGACCCCGGACACGGAGGCAAGGACCCCGGTGCGCAAGGCAAGAAGGCCAACGAAAAAGACATCGTTCTCGCCGTCGCAAAGCTTTTGCGCAAGAACCTCGCCGACGAAGGCTTCAATGTGAAGCTCACCCGCAGCAAGGACGTGTTCATCGAACTCGGACAACGCGCGAACCTCGCCAACCAGTGGGACGGCGACTTGTTCATCAGCCTGCACTGCAACGCCATCGACGCCAGCGAAGAACGCAAGCGGGTTATCCAGGGCTACCAGTTCTACGTGCTGCGCGCCCCGGAAAGCGAAGAAGACAAAGCCATAGCCCGCCGTGAAAACGCGGTCGCCACGCTCTACGGCGAAAAGAACGCCAAGGACGAACTTTCACCGTTAGAATGGTTCAAGCTCGAAGCCCGCCTCGAACAGTACAAACAAACTAGCTACCTGTTTACAGAGAAACTGCTCGACAGTTTTGAAGACGGGAAAATCAAGAGAATGGGAACAGGTGTCGGCGGTGCAGGATTCATGGTTCTCGTAGGTGCGATGATGCCAGCCGTGCTCATTGAACTCGGATTCATCAGCAACGAAGAAGACGAAAATTACATGATAACCAAGACAGGCCAGCAGGACCTCGCCGACCGCATCGCAGAAGCCGTCAGCAAGTACAAAGACGCCGTCCACAGCTACCGCGAAACGCTGGGACGGAACTAGACGAGAGAAGCGGAGCCGCGGTTATAAACAACCGACCCCGGCATAAAGCCGGGGTGACATTACGTGACATTACTCAAGAAGACATGTTCAACGTTATGGATTCTATCGCGGCGGCTTCGCCTTGCTCCAGAATGACTATTCCCTAACCTCTAATTTGCAGCTTTTACGTTCTTGGATATAAGGTCAAGAGCCTCAGCCAAAATCATACCGCGAATTTTCAAATAATTTTCAGTCTTCGAAGGACTATCTTCGCAAGTTTTGAATTTTGCGATATAGCCGCTAAACCAATAGCTACTTTTTTCCTTCAAAAGCCAATCATCCGATGTATAATCAACAGGGAGATAAGGCGAGAACGGCCCCTTCAAAGTTTTCTTTTCATTGTCCAGAAGACTTTCTAAATATTCCTTGCCTTTTTCGGTCAAAGTAGAATCTTCTTCGAGCTGTTTGGAAAGTTTTTCGTACAAAGTCGTCTGCACATCGGCAAGAACATCCGTAAACAAAGCAAATTCACTCTGCGGACAATTTTTTACCAAATCTTCAGGGAAAACTCCATGAGCTTCATTGTATTCATCTTCACTTCCATAAATAAGATTTCCATCGATTTTATAGCTCTTGAATAAACTACCGTTAGAGCATTTAATCATGGGGGCATCATAAAAAGCAGATGGATAGCAAACAGGAGTTACAATTCCATAAACAGGCTCAGGTTCTCGAATCGCACCACACGATTGAAGCTTGTTTTCCCATTCCGTCAAAATTTTTTGAGACAAAGACTTTTCAGCCCCTAACCAAATCTTATAATCATCGCAGGTAAAAGCACGCGTATCTTCAGGGCAATTGCTACGTTTATACGTACTATCCTTGCAAGTCACGGACGGGTCTTTCGCCAAAACATAGCTTGCAGCACTAGCAGAACTTGCGACTTCGGCAGAACTGATTGCCGCAGCCTCCGAAGAACTTGCAGGAGGAACATCAGCAGAACTTGACGGTGGTGCAGCTTCCGACGAGCTAGATTCGACCGAAGCAGGCGAACTTGCAGGTTCTGCACTTGGACTAGAGCCATTTACATCCGATGATGATTCAGGATTAAGCGATTGTGGTCCCAATGTCGCCATAGCATCAGAATTAGAATCCGAGCAGCTCGCCCAGAAAAGCGATGCGATAGTCAAACAGCTTAAACGCCAGAATTTGCGAATATTCATAAGATCCTCCTTTTTTCTTTCAATATATAATTTATCATCAAATTCGGATTAATAGTACATTTATTTCAAATAAAAGTGTTGACAATATGTCATTGGTTGTTTTTCCAACCCAACGGATAATAGGTTTCGAGATCTACATCTATAAACACATAAAGGCATTCATCGTAAATCGAATTATACATTTTCTGATAACGTTCTGTCATTATAGGAATGCCGTCTTCACAAGTTTTTGTTTTAGCAATATAACCATCAAACCAAAATTCGGACATCCATCGCAATTCTGAAACAGCATAATCATCATCTCCAGACAAATAAGGAGAATACCTTCCATTCAAGGTTTTCTTTTCATGATCCAAAAGTTCATCTAAATACCTTTTGTCTCTTTCATTCATATTCGGAAAATCTTCAAGCAATTTGGCAAATTTTTCATACAACACTTTCTGAACATCTGCAAGGATATCTAAAAACAATGCAAACTCGTCTTGTTTGCAAGACTTCACTAAATAGCTTATTCCATGAGCCTCATCGTATTCATCCTCATTTGCATAAATAAGATTACCCTCAAGCTTATACTTTGCATAAGTGCTACCGTCTGAGCATTTAAAGATGTGCTCTGTATGAGGTTTTGCGCAAGCCGGCGTATCCACAGGACCGTAAAGAACTTCTATTGGCAACGAAATTGCACCACACGACTGAAGCCCATCTTCCCATGCCGCCAAAATTCTTGCAGAAATAGTCGAATCCTTACCCAGATACTCTTTGTATTCGTCACAAGAATATCTTTTTTCAGAGAAATCGCAATTGTGCGAAGTAAATGAGCTATCCATGCAAGCCACGGACGTATCGCGAGCCAAGGCATAGAGTGGAACGCGAGACGAACTGGAAGCTATTGAAGAGTTTGAATTATTTGAAGAGCTGATCCCGCTAGATGAACTTTGTGACGCTACGATTTCAGATGAACTCGATTCAGGCGCGGCAGCAGAACTCGAAGATTCATTACTGAAACCTCCCCCATTTGCATCGGACGACGAATCAGGATTTGCGGACAATGTGATAGGAAATTGAGGATTCGATTCCGTGCAACTAGCCCAGAAAAGCGATGCGACAGTCAAACTGCATAGACGGAAAAACTTGTGGATAGTCATACAAACACACCCCTTCTAGAGACCAAGAAAATCATGCATGACAACCGGCCTTACAAAAGTTCAATGTCGTTTATTACAATATATAATTTATCCGTCAACAACGTACAAACTTCAGCCAAAAAGCAAAAAAGAACTGTCACTTTCGCAACAGTTCTTTGAAAAGCGGTTTAACTTGTGTAAGCTGATCCCGGCACAGAGGCCGGGATGACAAGTAAAGAAAACCTCTTTCGTCTCTGGACAAGTCCCAAATGCTCGGCTCAGTTATAGGTCTGCAAGCAGTCCTGCAACATTCGCCTTTTGCATTTGTCGTCTGTAGCGAGCGACGCGAGCGTTCTCTCGTCTAATTACTCAGCGTCCATGTCGGCTTCGTCGATTTCGGCGTTGTGATAGACTTCCTGGACGTCGTCGTGGTCTTCGAACTTGTCGATGAGCTTGAGGAGCTTCACGGCATCGTCGTGACCGAGCTTGACCGGGTCATTCGGAACGTAGCTGAGTTCTGCGCTCATCATTTCGATGTTGGCAGCTTCGAGAGCCTTGGAAACAGCGTCGAAAGCTTCCGGAGAAGTGGA
>JAFWRL010000112.1 GCA_017520105.1 Fibrobacter sp. | reverse complement strand
TACCGCCCTCCGACTAGAATTTGATCGACTTTAATAGACGGTTGTCCAACAGTGACAGGCACGTGTCCCGAAGAGGCTCCGCAAACGCCTGCGGCCTGTTCAAAGTCTGTACCCACCATGCTGATACGCGGCATAATTTCGTGGCCTTTGCCGATAAGTGTTGCCCCACGGACCGGTTCGCAAATCTTGCCGTTACGGATAACATAGCCTTCATCCACAGCAAAGTTGAATTCGCCTGTCGCTGGATTCACGGAACCGCCTGCCATGCGGGCTGCATAAAGTCCATTATCGACGCTAGCTATCATGGAATCCAACGTATCCTTGCCTGGAGCGATAAACGTATTGCGCATGCGGCTTACAGGCGCATACTTGTAGCTTTCGCGGCGGGCACTTCCCGTGCGGGCAATCCCCACTTCGGCTGCCCCCACGCGGTCGCTCATGTATGTCTTCAAGATTCCATTTTCGATAAGCGTCGTACGCTGTGTAGGCGTTCCCTCGTCATCGTACTTGAGGCTACCCCACACGCCGTCCATCGTTCCGTCGTCAATTGCCGTAAGGCACGGCTGACCGATGGCTTCGCCAAGCCTTCCGCAGAACGGGCTTGCCTGCCGACGAACCGATTCGGTCTCCAGCGGATGTCCACAAGCTTCGTGGAAAATCACACCACCAAAACCATTGCCCATCACAACAGGCATCTGGCCACCGGCAATATAACCGGCATCGAGCATGCGAAGTACGCGTTCACCGCATTCCGTAGCCAGCGATTCCGGAGAATAGTTTGTCAAAATTTCATAGCCACCGAGGGCACCAGGCGCCTCATGCGTCGTCAAGCGTTCTGTGCCATCCGTCGCCGTCACGTTCACGTTCACGCGCAAACGACCGCGAGTCATTTCCAAATGCAAACCTTCACTATTCAAGAGCGAAATCGAAGTGCAACTATCCGTCACACTCGCTCCCACCTGTGCAATCTTCGGAGAAAGCGCACGAGCCGCCTTGTCCGCACGGAACAAGAAGTCCTGCTTTATCGCCTGGCCAAGCACACGCGGATCCTTATAGGCAGCCGCATTAAAATCACAGACGCGCTTTTCGGGAGCAAATTCAAACGGTTTCGTTGCAGAGCCCGCGCCACCAGCAGCAGCGGCAATGCGCCCAAACGCGAGCGTCTTCACCAACTTTACCAACGCCTCTTCACTGTCGTCGCTCGTAAAGCCGTACAAAACCTCTGTTCCGTACAAAAGACGAACGCCAATACCGTACTCGGTACCCGCGGTCGCCGTCTCGATCTGACGGTCCTTCAAGCCGAGGCTTGAACTGCGGGTCTCTTCTTCAAAAATTTCGACAAAGTCAGCCCCGGCACTCTTGCCCGCCTCAAAAATCTTTACGGCAACTTCCGGATTCATATCACACCTCGCCGTTCATCTTCTTGCGCACAGGGATACCCGCAGCAAGCATTTCGCTCTTGATTCCCGGCACCGTGTAATCGCCAAAATGCACCATCGAAGCGACCAGAGCCGCATCGGCACTCGTCTTGCGGAACAAATCCACAATGTGCGCCGGAGTTCCGGCACCACCACTTGCAATCACAGGCACTTGAACAGCCTTTGCAATCATGTCGGTAATCGTGAGTTCGTAACCGTTCTTCACACCATCCGTATCAATCGAGTTCAGACAAATTTCGCCCACACCAAGCTCTTCAGCACGCTTGGCCCACTGGAGCGCATCGATGCCCATCGCCTGACGGCCGCCGCGAATGAACACTTCGTATCCGCTCGGAATCTTGTCCGAAACGCCAACGAACTTCGCATCCATGCCAAGCACAATGCACTGGCGTCCAAACGCCTTCGCGCCTTCGGCAATGATTTCCGGATGGAGCACGGCCAAGCTGTTTACGCTCACCTTTTCTGCACCGGCAAGGAGAGCTTCGTGCATATCGTCCAAATTACGGATGCCACCACCCACCGCAAACGGGATAAACACACGCTTTGCAATTTGGCGGATCATTTCCATATCGCACGGACGATTCTCGGCACTCGCCGTGATATCGTAAAACACAAGTTCATCGACACCGTCGTCGCTGTAACGCGCCCCCATCTCTACCGGGTCGCCAATGTCGATATTTCCTTTAAACTTAACACCTTTCGTGACCTTGCGGTCACGAACATCCAAACAGACAATTAAACGTTTCGTGAGCATGTTACAGGTTCTTTTCGATGGCATTCTTGAGAGTAGCCTTCGGCACAGCACCGACGACATTGCCCACTTCGACTCCATTCCTAAACAATTTCATGTTCGGGATGTTCGTAATGCCAAAGCGACCACAGATATCCGAAACGCCTTCGTCATCGACATTGATTTTCGCAATAATAACGCGACCATCGAATTCCTGAGCGAGATCTTCGACCACTGGCCCCATCATCATGCACGGACGGCACCATGTCGCCCAAAAGTCAACGAGAACAAGCTGACCACAAGAAATAACTTCGTCAAACGATTTCGCTGTAAGATTCAAAGCTGCCATATAATATCTCCTTATATACAGCATGGAATATAGAAATTTCAAGCGACTTCGCCGTTTTAGAACTGCAGCAAAGCAGCCTCAGTAACTTAAAGCGCAACCTTGCGCAGCTTCGCACAGTAAATGGGGCCGCATCCGTGAGCCTTGTCCGGCAAAATATGCACACCAAATTCAGTGCGGTCCGCACCCTCCGGCAAGGCTTCAATACGAACAAATTCCATCATTTTACGTTTTTTCAGAATCTTTGCGACCACAGCATCGTTTTCAAGAGGCGAAAGTGCACAAGTCCCGTAAATCAGTTCGCCACCCGGACGAAGCGCATCCACCGCCGACGCTAAAAGCGAGCCCTGTTCCACAGCCAAACGCTTCACACGTTTCACCGACCAGACTTCGAGATGCGAAGGAGAATTGAGCACATGCCTATCCGATGAACACGGGGCATCGAGCAAAATGCGGTCATAGCATTCCTTCTTGTGCATCCCGAACTTGACGCCATCATAACCCGTCACCTTTATAATCGAACGCCACGATTCCGGCAGGGAATTTTCCAGAACATGCTGCAAACGGAGACGCCTATCCGGAGAACGGTCATTGCACTGGAGCGTTCCCTCGCCCTTGAGCATCGACGCAATCACCAAAGACTTTCCACCCGGAGCGGCACACATGTCAAGCACATCCATTCCAGGCTCTACACCAAGCGCATTGGCAGCAAATACAGACGCCTCGTCCAAGAAATACGGCTCCAGGCCATCGCCAAAACGGAGCTCCGTAGCACAGCCATCGCCCTTCAGCGATTCCAGCAGCAACGGCCAGCGCTCACCATAGACCTGTTCAAAATAGTCGAAAAATTCCATGGTACAAATATAGGTATTAGGTTATAGGTTACAGGATATAGGAATAACATCACGTGCTCCGCACGTCTATAACAAACGGCGTAGCCGCAAATTCCAACCTAACACCTAAACCCTAACACCTATTAACCTAAAAAATAAAAAACTCTCTGCTCAGGAGTAAGAGCAAAGAGTTTAGTTGAGCTACCAGGATTCGAACCTAGACAAACAGAGTCAGAATCTGTTGTGCTACCGTTACACCATAGCTCATCGGTGCGGACAATTTTAGAAAATAATTTTCATTCCTGCAAGGGGTCTTTCGAAAATTATTTCACACTCTGTAAAGTCGGCGGTTCGTAAGTCATCCATTGCTGTTTTAAAGTATCAGCCTTGGGCAACTGCACATGCGTAATCGTCACAATAGAGTCCAAATCCATTTTAGCATCTCTAAGCGTTTGGACAACCTTGGGGTCGCCAGAATAGAGAACAAGGTCTTGACTACCCGCTGGGAGATCTTTGATATTAAACTCGTGGCATGTCACGTCTCTCACGAAATGCGATGTTCCCTTGAGGCCCACAACAACGCTATTCAAACTATTCATTTCACAATTGTCGGTTTGATTCCGGTTCGACTGATCACCGGACCTAGTCGAATCCGCGGTCTCAATGTCAACCACAAGTGCGACTTTGCTTATCAAAACCGAGGTTTTCACCAATTCCGTAGTATCTATTAAAAGCGTGTCCTTCAAGTTTTTGAGTTCCGAAGCGCGCACGTAACGGCTCAGCCCAGCCAAAGCGACTTCGCCCTGCTTGTTCAGCATGCGGTACTCCATACGGAGGCTATCATGCGGAATCAATTTCGGCACAGGCATGAACCAGCGTCCAGAAGAATCCGTCACCGTCTGTTCGACAAAGCCAACGGAATCGCCAACAACGAAGTCAAAGCCGTACAAATCGGTAATCATCTGCACCTGGACACCCGCACAAGGCTTATTGTCCTTGCAGTTCACGGCACCAGACAAGTACGCCGGCTTCTTTTCTTTCTTCTTTTGCTCTTCCAATTTTATCAAGGAATCGACTTCCATCATCGGACTCCAGATAAACGGCCCCTTTGAAAGCGTATCGCCGGATTTCACCTTACCATTCATGTTCCATGTACGATAAATTAACGAATCCGCTACGCCAGAATCAGTAAGTCGAGCCACAATCTGCGGATCGCCCGGGCAGAACCCGAACCACCATTCACCGGCGGGAATCAGCATCGAGAACGAATCCCCGGCAAACACGCTCTGGGAGAACGGAGTGCCCGGCATAAACACCTCGAAATGAGACCCGACCGCCACAGAAGGTTCGGTCACGTTCTCATAGTAGAGGATACTGCTGAACACAGCAGCCTTCTCCAGCTTGATGCTATCCATCACGCCGGAATTCCTTATAGCGCGTGGCTTGTACGAAATCTCATTATACTCGGCGTCGATTACCGCAAGCTGGAACGTATCCACCAACACGGAATCGAACGAGAACACACCCTGCGAGTCCGTCTTCGTCTCAATAAATTCCAGTTTTGAAAGAGTATCCCCAGCTTCCGGTTCACGCGCAATGCGGACCAAAGCGGATACAGCACGGGAACCATCGCTGCGAGTCACAACACCCATAGCAATCGTGTTACCCGTATCCGTAACAGTACCCGTCAGTTCGCCATTTTCGCTAGTGCAAGCGAACATACAGGCACACAGTGCTGAAAACAGCCCTAAATAAATCTTACCCAATCTCATCTACACCCTCCTTATCCGTTTCCGGAGGAAGAGCCACTTTTTCTTTGCTCAGCGGGAAGAATTGGATATTCAATTCGCAAACCATGGACTCGCCTTCGTCCGAGCGGACGATATCCACGATTTCCTTGCGGAAGAGATCAATCTTGCTAATGATGCGTTCCAAACCCTGCGCCGAGACGCTCATCGTCATACAAGATACATTTCTACGTTCCGTACTGTAGTGATCTAACGCATCCTTACCCAAATCTATCATCTGCTTTTGGAACTGATGAACGAAAAGCGGGGCGATTTCGCTGCCATTCGTAATTGCCTTGTTTACGGAATGGTAGAATCCATCTTCGCCGAGCTCTATAAGTCCCAAGTTGAGAAGGAGTTGGATAGTCTGCTTTGCTTGCGGGAGTGTAATTTTCGGATTTAAAAAGAGTGCGAGTTCCTGGATATTCTTGTCGTTGATTTTCAAGACAGCAAGAGCTTCACGGGCGACCACGTAGTACCACCTGCTGTAGTACTCCTGCTGGTTCTTGGTCAAGTTCTTGATGGTACGCGGCAAAAGCGCCGACATCTGGTCGAAAATCTGCTGCTTAGAAGCGGCCGTCGTCGCGTGAGTGAAATCCACCATCAAAGCGAAGTAGCGGCCTTCCCTTTCGTTAAGTCCAAGGGCAGCAATAAACTTCGGAACCATCTGCGGGGTAAGCGACTTGCGACCCCGGATCAAGTCCAAATAAAGACCTGACGAAGAATATCCGGCTTTCTTAGCAAAAGACCGGTACGAAAAATACCTCTGCACGGACTTACGGTAGTCGTAGTAGTCCTGAAGGTACTTTCGATAATTGTAGTAGGCATATACGTTCATCAAGTGTAAATCTAATTTTTTTTAAATTTTTTGGGAACACTTATTTTTAAAAAATATACGCCAAATCGCCGCCATTCCTTGCAGGGAGTGTGAAAAAGAACACCTTGGGAACACTTTTTGTTTTCGAAGTGATACGTTTTCAAAAAAATTTGCTTAGTTTAAAGGAACACCCAATCCCATCCCTCGGACTCTCGGTTGTACTCCACCGAGAGTCCTTTTGTTTTTGCGCGGAGCACAAAAACCAAATGCTGGTCTCGGTCATGTCCAAGCAAGCTTGGCCGCGACTCTCGCCCTACGCATTTGTGCTATTATACGGCCACAGGCCTATAACGCCAAACACTACGGCTCGGATATAGGATTGCAAGCAATCCTGCATCTCTCGCCTTACGTGTTTGTGTTTTTTTGCCTTCCACCTTTTCCAGCACCGCTCGCCTTATGCGTTTCGGCCTTTTATTTGCACATTCGCATCTCGTCATGCTTAGCGCAGCGAAGCATCCAGTTATTTTTAACCGACAGCCCACCGCCTACATCTTTCCGCCTACCGCCTACTAAAATCTTTTCTAAATTCACAACAACCAATAACTATCGACCAACGACCAACAACCATTTACTCATCCATGAAAATAAAAGATGCCGTCTTGGGAACAGTCAGCCGAATTCTACGATTCGCGGGAATCCTCCTTGTTATATATGTCAGCATGGTCTTTTACCTCGCATTGACAGAACGCCGCAACGCATTCCCCCGCGCCATCACGCACAACGAAGCCCGCGAAGCCATCACGGGCAAGGCAAAAAGCATAAACTGCACCCTCGACGACGGCGCAATCCTCGAAGGCTTCGTCATCGGAAACGAGAACAACGATGTTCTCCTCTACTACCCGGACGCCGACGAAGACGCCGCCCAGTTCCTGGCAGAGCTCGACAGTCTCCCCGGCTACGCCGCCGCCACATTCAACTACCGCGGAAGCGGCGAAAACAAAGGAACTCCATCGCAAGAGACATTCGAAACGGACGCCCAGATGATTTACGAATGTGCGTCACAAATAAACGGGAACGCCCCACAAGTTGTCGCAGGACGAGGCACAGGAGCCATCTTGGCTTCAAAACAAGCAAACAAGAATACAGTTATTCTGATTGACCCCGTTTTGAGCATCGCCGACGCCGTTTCCGATAAATACCGTATTCTTTATCCAAAGTTTCTCGTTCGAGCTGACGTAAAGATCAAAAAAAGCGACATTTTGACCACAAACAACATACTAATTTTATCGGACAGGGCCCGATTCAGTGATAGAAATCACACTGTAGGACAAACGCTCGGAATCGTAAATTTAAAGAAACGTAACGCAGAGCCTTTATCCGAAGCAATCCTAAACGTGATAAAACGCAAATAAAGAAAATTTTTCTTCATTTATTGCAACATTTTTAGATTTTATTGTTATTTTTACAGAAAAATGTTATCGGTTACGAAGAAGCTACTCATCCTTTGTACATGCTTTTTTGTAAAAAACCTTTGACATTTACAAAATAAAATCTTATTTTATCGTCAAACAACAAAACAAACAAATAAGAGGTGTAAATGGAAAACGTAATCGTAAAAATGGATGTCCGCGGCTTCATCAGATTCCCGGAAGAAGCAGTCAAGGCTCTCAAGCTCGACAAGCTTGCCACCCAGACAAAGACTCCTGATGGCAGAACTGTCGATGTAGGTCCTTATGTTGACGTCGAAGTCGATCCGGTCGGCAAGCGCATCGCTATCACTCCGATCAAGACCCCGAAGTCCACATCTTTCCGCTTCATCAACGGAATCATCGGCTCCAAGTCCAAGTTCCTTTACTTCAAGGGTGCATTCAACGCCATCGGTCTCGAAGTTGCTACTGGCGCCTACACTCTCGTCAAAGAAGGCAACAAGTTTGTCTTTACGGCCAAGGGAGCCAAGAAGAAAGGTGACTGGAAGATTCTCGCTTGCCGTAACGCTGTGGGCAACAAGACTATGCTCTCTATCGATACCCGTGGTACCATCATTTTTGACCACAACACCAAGAATGCTCTGAACACCAAGGAAAACAAGACCATGGTTGCCGAATACGATACCGCCAAGAAGACCTTCAAGCTGACCTTCAGCAAGAACAAAGGCTTCATCAACGTTCGTACCATTGCAAGCCATGCCAATGCTTCGTTCATGGGCACGCTCTCCTCTCACGGCATCGCACTTCCGCTCAAGAGCTTCCGTACCGAAAGCCAAGTTGACAAGAACGTCCTTACGTTCAGCGTCGCAGCTCTCGTCGCTCAGCAGAAGGCTGCCAAGAAGAAGTAATCCTATAAAGTTCTAGAGAAAAGATAAAATGATTGACGTTCTCAAAGTATTTTATCCAACTCACTACAATTTCGCAGCACTGGCTGTATTATTGGCACTGCTTCTAATATACCTGCTGTCGAAAAAGAACTTTAAATGGGGTATCATCACCTTAGTCCTGTTTTTGGCGCTCAATATTTCGATATACAAGCGTACCGATGGCAGGGCGTGGACAATAACTCTGGAACCGGAAAAGACATCCGACCCTTATTACACTCCGCAGGCCAAGAAAATGACCTTCTCTGTGCATAAGGACTGGACGATTACCGACGACAAGGGCGAAGTCCACCACTGGTGCTGGGTAGAAGAATACTGGCAGAAGTTCGCAAGCCTCGATCTCGTTGCCGCTCTCTGGGGTGAAAATTCCAGCAAGAAGATGGTTCAAGCCACCGAAGGTCGTGCAGAAGAAGCCAGCAAATAGCTTCGACTTCATTAGTTCATAGATACTGTAAATTTAGTCCGCCGTTTTCCATAGAGAGAATGGCGGGCTTTTTTATAAACTCTCCGGGAGACGCCACGATACCGTTCGGCGTATTCCAGATTCCAGAAATGTGGTGATGGCCGTGAATACAAAAATCGCAGTGTTCCTTCTGCAGCATGCGGTCGCCCCATTCCAGATATTCATCAATCTTGATAACCCTGCTTTCGCCATATTTACGGCTGTTCCGCCCGACAAAGCGGGCGAGCCCCATTCCCCAGTCCGGGTGAATCTGCTTGAATAGAAACCTGTTCAACGGCAAGTCGATGACCTTGCGCAAAAAGCGATAGCCTCTATCGGATTTGGCAACACCGTCACCATGAGTCAAGAACACTCGCTTTCCTTGAATTTCAAGAATTACCGACTTGTGAACCTCGACTCCGAGACGCTTCGGAAAAAAATCCCCGTAGGCAAAATCATGGTTGCCACGCAAGAGATGAACTTCAACGCCGGAATCAACCAGTTCCGCAAAAGCGCGGTACAATTTGAAATGCGCGGAAGCCACGTAATAGCTATACTCGTACCAGAATTCAAAAAGGTCGCCAATCACGACGACATGGCTCGCCTTGCCCTTCCACGAAGAAAGAAGCTGGATTAACATTTGTTCCCTGTCGGGGACCGCTCCCGGCGGCTCAATTCCCAAATGGGCGTCACTAATAAAATAAGCGGGCAATTCCATACCATCAATCTTAATAAAATCTACGACGTTCGTTTTTTTATATCTTTAGCACATGCGCTCCATCGTCAAATTTTTGTGTTCCGCTTCCGTTTTGGCATCGATTCTCTCCGGATGCTCCATGAAGCTCACGCAAGGCGACCTCGAAGGCATTCCACTCACAGACGAGGACTTCAACTTTTTCGGCAACATTCCGTTTTTTTACGGTGGCGATACGCTCGAACTTTCGCAAGACCTGCTGAGGGCATACACCAAGGCCGCAAGCGATACTGATTTTCCGCGGGGGGCCTGCCGAGGCGAGGCAAACATCAAGGCAACAGTGGTGCAAAACGAACCGCCTTCGGCCTGGAACATCGGCATCCTGATTCCGTTTTGGCCGATACTTCCCGTCAACGAATCTTGGACCTACACATTATCCGCACGCATTTTCTGCGATGGAGCCCTCGTCCGTCACATAGAATTTATCGAGCAACAAGAAATCAAGGCAACTCTTTACGGGCAACTCCGCACAGACCTAGTCAACAAAGCGTCCAACGAAATGCACCGCAAGCTCGTGCAGCGTCTGACATTCGAACTCAACACGAACAGACCAACGGACTTGAACAGCGCAAGCGACTGGGCGGCAATGCCGCAGTAAACAGTGGTTAGTATATAGAACAGCAAGAAAAACAATCCTATTGCTAATCCTAATCACTAACCACTAACCACTAACCACTTTGATATATCTATTTTTACATCATGGCCTACACTTTATATATTGTTGCAACTCCCATCGGGAACATGGAAGACATCACGTTCCGCGCAGTGCGTATTCTCAAGGAAGTCCCCCTTGTCCTTGCTGAAGACACCCGTCATTCGAGAATTCTCTTTGACAATTACGGCATTACGACGCCCATGGAACCTTACCATGACTTCAACAAGGAAAAGGTCACGCCCAAGTATGTGGAATTTCTCAAAAACTCAGGCGACATCGCACTTGTAAGCGACGCAGGTACGCCCGGAGTCGCAGACCCGGCATTCAATCTCGTTCGTGAATGTGTCCGCGAAGGAATCGATGTACGCGCCATCCCAGGGCCATGCGCGATGATTGCCGCACTTGTTTCATGCGGCATGCCCACCGACCACTTCACCTTCCAGTATTTTTCGCCAAAGAAAAGTGCCCAGCGAATTCACTTGCTCGAAAAGCTGAAGGACGAAGAAGCGACGCAAATCTTTTACGCAAGCCCGCACAACATCGACAAGTTCGTCGAAGAAATCAAGCAAGTTTTCGGCGACATCAAGATTGCACTCATGCGAGAGCTCACCAAGAAGTTCGAGGAACACCTCATCGGAACGCCGACGGAAATTTCTGCGCATTTCAAGGCGCACCCGCCCAAAGGAGAATTTGTGCTAGTGTTCAACCCTCAAGACAAAAGCGGACTGTAAAATAGACGAAAGAACGCCGCGTTGCGGCTACAGACGAGAGTAGCCGTAGTCTTTATTCACTAAGTTCTAAGCTCTAAGTTCTACCAACTAATAACCAATGACCATTGACCATATACTAAACAAACTTAAAACACTTCCGAAAGCGTACAAGATTTACGTTGCTATTCTTGTTGCGATTGAATTCGTATTGTTCTTACTGCGTCCGGATACGCCCGGGCTTTACATGCAACTTCTGCAGCTGTTGCCAGCAATCGCGGCAATCCCATTCTTGTTCGTCAAGAATGCGCGCAAGCCGTTTTTCCGCTTCATGAACACTTACGGCATCATCCTCTTTGCGTTTCTCGCCTTGGACTACACCATCGGTGATAAAAACGGAGAAGGGCACGCCGGACTTTACCAAATCATCGCAACATTTATCCCGATGGCGCTTTACTGGTTTTCGCAGTTCGCCTGTTGGAACGCCAAACTCTTCAAGCAAAAAGACGCCCGCACCGCACTCGCTCTCGCCACGATTTCCTGGGGCTTTGTCGCATTTGCGTTCCCGCCGCTACCGCTTGGTCCTGCCATATTCGTCTTACTAGTTCCGTGGTTCATCGTCTTGAACAAATTCAATCGAGAAACAGCCGTATTCGCGACATTTTGGGCAAGCATGGTCTATAACACAGTCAATTACTACTGGATCCGAAACGTGATGAACGTGGAAACAGCACCCGCAGGACTCATCTTTCTCGGACTCATTCTCCTTATTGCCTACCTCAGCCTGTTCAATGTTCTCGCCGCATTCATCTACTCAACAGTCAAAGACTTAAAAATCAAGAGGAAAGCCTACTTGCTCGTACTCTTCCCCGTCTTCTTTGCGTCCATCGAAATGTTCCGTACCCACGGCGACTTCGCATTCCCGTGGAACCATCTCAGCTACACGCTTGGCAACTACATCGAACTCATCCAGACGCTTTCTATCATCGGTATTTTTGGCTACACCATCTTGATAGTCGCTTCGAACCAGATTGTCGCTTACGCGTTTCAGCTAACAGGCCGCAAAAAAATTGCACTCTTTGCCGTTCCCGTCATCATCTTCTTTGCGCTCCTGCTCCATGGAAGCTACGTTCTTTCTGCACCCGAAGCGATCCCGTACTACAACGCCGACAAAGAAGAAAATCCATCTATCGCCATGGTGCAACCGAGCATCGCCCAAGGCGCCAAGTGGAGCAAGGAACGATTCGATTCCATCGTCACAAAGACTTTCGGCATGGCCATGGACAGTTCAAAGCCAGGTACGAACTTGATACTCCTTGCAGAAACGGCCATACCGGACCATATCCGCAGGCAACCGTTCGTCCTCAATCAATTGCACCAGATGGCCGACTCAAGAAACGCAGAAATCCTCACTGGTGCACTCGATTACTCGCGCATCTCGACGGACGTCAACAACCCGCGCCGTTTCGAGATCTACAACGCATCGTTCCTGTTTACTCCTGGCGATTCGGGATTTCCCAAACGCTATATCAAAAAGCACCTCGTTCCCTTTAGCGAGCGTATTCCCTTCGACGACGTGTTCCCCATCCTCAACTATGTCGATCTCGGAGAAGGAGACTTTGTACCCGGAAAAGAAACTCCGGTCTATGGTCCTTACAACTGGACGCCTTATATTTGCTATGACGCCATCTTCGGCGACCTCATTCGCGAAGCCATCAAAGCGGGTTCACGCCTTATGGTAAACATCACAAATGACGGTTGGTTCGGACGGAGTACCGCCCCCTACCAGCACTTGAACATTGTCAGGCTCCAGGCCGTCACTTACGGCTATCCGGTTGCACGTCTAGCAAACAGCGGAGTTTCGGCGTTCATCGACCAGTACGGTCACTATGACCAGAATACTAAAATATTCGAAACCCGCGTCATACAAAGAAAAATGCCTCTCAAAACGAGAAGCACATTCTATACTGCTATTGGTGAATTTGTCGAAAACGCCCTGCTATGGTTCCTTGCAATTTATCTAGTGGCAGTATTTGCGGTTGCAAAACTAAGAAAGCTTAATTAAAAGAAGCTAGTTACTAAGTGCCTTCGGCACAGTTACTAGATACTAGTTGTCGGTCATTGATTGTTGGACAATAGGAAGTGGTTAGGAATCGTCATCTTGAGGAGAGAATCGACGGAAGATCCTGTTATGTTCTTCACTGGATCCTTCCCCCGGCTCGGTGGTTCGACAGGCTCACCAACCTTAATTCGGGGCTAAAGACAGAAAAGGCTTCGCGCTTTTATATCGTTCAGGATGACATGGCAATAATTTCTATCTAGTAACTAGTAACTCAGAACTAATAACTATTCTCACAGCAACAGCATCGGGGGCCAGTGCCCAGCTTTGGGGCGTTCCTTGAATTCAGCTTGAGGCAGAAATTCCTTGAGCTTTAGCGTCAACTTCGGCTCGACAGTCTTGTCCAACCGGCCATAGAGCACCTGGATATCGGAGCTGTTCGGGACAATAGACGTCACACGGTGCGAGGCCAGATACATCAGTCCTTTCGCTAGAGAATCCGCTTTATACTTCTTGGCATCGCGGAACCAGTCATCTTGCCAGTCGCCAAAATCCTCCTCGAACAGTTCCATAAAAGCCTTCAGAGCAGGTTCGGTCGTCGTGGAAAGCTGGTGCGCCATAAAGTGCAGGTTTGGCACGGTCCAATGCCCAATTTCGTCGCAAAAATCGGCATAGGGCGAAAGTAGAATCCACTTTTGCCCCTTTTGAGGTCCAGCCGCAGAGCACATGAGCGACAGGGCTCCAAGTCCCCAAGCCACAACCGTTGATGCCTTCTTAAAATCAGGAAGGTCCATCGGATGCTCCAGAAAATCAGCCATTTGGCCATAAGGCACATAATCATGGCTTGCAGCGGACGCAACATCAGCCAGGTCGTCTTCCCAAACACCAAGATTCGAGGCCCAATCAGGTAACCAAATCCATTTTTCGTTCATGTTAACCTCACACCTGTGAAGACTCCTTTCAGTGATATATATACGCAATTTTCTTTATAAAAGCAACTACTTATAAAAAACTATTTTACAAATTGGAATAAAACACAACTCAATTCAGCAAAACTTTGTATATTATCTGTATAGTTTTTATAGGAAACCTTCAGAAGGGACTAAAAAAATGAAACATTTGATGCCATCTCTCTGCCTAGCGCTTCTTCTGGTCGAAACAGCCTGTTCCGCCCCAAGTTCCGTTACAAAGAAATCAAATACCGAAAAAAATCAAAAAAGCTCCATTACACGCCAAAATGCGGAGAACGCCTACAGAGAACTGGACGGCAATATGACAGCGACCGTAAACGCGCTCCAGTCCAACGCTACAGAAGCTGCCGGCACAGAAGCAATATCCTTGGGTAACGCAGCCGAAAAGACGGCCCTAGACAACGCCAGGGAAGTGCTCCAGGATTACACGCAGCCCATAATAATGGTATCGCCGGCGTTGAATGCCAAGGGCGAAACACAAGAAATTGTAACAGACAATTACTCCAACGCCGTACAAGAAGCCATCCATAGCTACCTCACCAAAAAGAACTACGAGGTCAAGTCCGTCGAAGGCCAAGAGACTTTGAACGAGATTCTTCAGATGCAAAACGACATTGCGAACACGGAAGACGACCTCTCCTACCTCGCAGGCATCGCTCTTGACGCCGACATCTACATCAAGTTCAAGCACGATGTGACAAACGAAGATGTCTCCGTCGAAATATCCGCATACGAAACCTCGACATCCCGTCTGCTCGGTTCGCAGTCCTCGACTGTCCGCAACAACGGCCACACCTCCAAGATTAACCTCGCGTCCAATCTCGGAGCGGCAGTCCGCAAGGCCATGCCCGGTCTCGAAACAAAGATTCTCAGCTACTGGAAGAACGACCTCACCAAGGGCACCCAGTATAAGGTTGTCGCCAACATCAAGGGCGAATACTCCGACAGCCAGACCGAAGACTTGCACGACGCCATCATGAAGGGACTCAAGAGCAATTTCAGCACGGTAAAGATGAACGTGATGACAGCAAAGACTTTGGACTTCGTCATTTACGCAAACCCAATCAAGTACAAGGATTCACAGGAAGTTTACTCGAAGCTCAGACAGATTTTCAAGCCCGTTGCTGAGACCAAAAAAATCAACATCACCCGTAAGCTGATTTTGATGGAGTTGAACTAATAATGAACTTTAAATCAATTTTCCTTTGCGCATGCCTCGCCGCAATCCCTGCAATGGCAGGTAAAATCGTCACCTATACGGCGACTTCCAAAATTTCGCAGGAAGAGGCAAACAACTCCGCCATTGCTGGCGTCGCTAAGCAGGTCAAGTCCAAGATTTCTGCAACGCAGAAGCAAACCAAGTTCGAAGACATTTACAACGGCGAGAGCACTCTCGGCGAGACCTACAGAGCGAACAACACTGTAAAAAGTAACGTTGTCCTGAAAGGCGTCAAGGTCGTTCCCGTGAAGATGGAAAAAGGGAAAGGCTTCAAGGCAACAGCGACGCTCGACATGGACGAGTTCACTGCTGATTTGCGCTTCCGCCTGAACTCTATCAAACAAGATATTGCAAATCTCGAAAAATCTTCTAGGCAAGCGTTTAACGACCGCATTTATATCAACGCGGTAAACGATCACGCCGAAGCGCTGGAAAAAGTCAACGAATACAACTTCTACCTGGCGCAGCTCGCAGACGTTTATCCGATTGACGACAGCTACCGTCTCCAGCACTCATTGCCGGAAATCGAAAAGGCTCTTGTCGAAAGACTTTCAAGACTCACCTTCGAAACGACAGCATCGAATATCGAAATCGGTAAACCCGAAATGCCTTCCTGGGATATTCTCGTCAAGGATTCCATAGGTCCGGTTCCCAGTTTTCCGTTGGTGGCGCGCCAAAGCAGGACTCTCGCAGAACGCCGCACGCAGGATGACGGTGTTGCCACGTTCAACTTGCGCAACGTGAACTTCGAAAAAGGCCCTTACGTCATTATCGTGGAACCGAACTTGCCATACGAGCTTTTGAGAAAGACCGGCATGGTGAATGCATTCGAGCTTCCTTATAAAGTACTCCGCTCCCGCTGCGAAGTCAATCTCCAGTGCAGCATGCCTTCCAACATCTGCATGGCCATCGAAAACGCCCTTTCGAAGAAGTCCATCTTTGCAACGGACGACACCTCCAATCCACAGTTGAAGGTTGATGTCAGCGCATCGGTCAGGAACAAACTCGGAAAGCTAGCGTCTTATGACGTGTCCATTTCTATCAAGGGTGCCGCTGCGGGCGCAGACTTTTTCTCGATGTCGAAAGGTGCTGGGAAAAACGAAGTCGATGCCACTCTGAGCGCTATAAAGAAGACGGATTTTTCTCCGCTTCAGAAACAGCTTGAACCGTATTGCGGAAAATAGGTTTGAGCATTGAGCCCGCACCTTCGGTGCTTTGAGGTATGAGCAAAACGAACTAAATTAATTTTCATTGTTACCCCGAGCTCGTTTCGGGGTCTTTTTGTTTTTTTATCTTTAGGTAACCTCAAAAACTCATTAGTTTGTGTGGCGTTTTATATGCCAAAAAGATTTTTTACACTGCTTATTGTTCTGTTGCTTGCAATCCCTGTTGCGGCAGGTTTCGGCGTGAACAAGAAGGGGCTACCGAAGCGCCCGCAGAACAGCTACGTGTATGACGAAGACCGTTTGCTTTCGAAGCAAGAGACGCAGTTTGTCAACGAAATCGCTGAGCAGCTTTACAAAAAGGCAGGCGTCGGACTTGCGGTTGCGCTTGTCCATGATATCGGTTATTACGATTTTAGGGATTATGCCTTAAAGATTGCCGAAAACTGGGGCGTTGGCGGAAAATCAAACGAAGGCATCTTGATTTTTGCCGCGATGAAACAACGCAGGCGAAGCGTCGAAGTCGGTTACGGCGCCGAAGGCTACCTACCCGATGTGCTCGTAGAAAGGCTACAACAAAAGACGATTGTTCCGGCGTTCAGAGTTCAAAAATACGGACAAGGAGTGATGCAACTCGTCTGGGAAATCGCACAAGTTGTCGCCAAGGAAAAAAACATTTCGCTCGAAGTCGATAAAGACAAGCTCCCTAAGGAACCGGAAAACAGTCCGCTCGGGCTCATCTTCGTGCTCCTGGTAATTTTCTTTTTGTTCGTCTCGAAAAACGGCGGCGGACGCGGAAACGGTTGCCTCTGGTTTTTACTCGGAAATGCGCTCAGCAATAGCAGTCGCGGCCACCATCGCGGCGGTTTCGGCGGCGGGTTTGGTGGAGGATTTGGCGGTGGCGGCTTCGGAGGTGGTTTCGGCGGAGGTCACTTTGGCGGTGGCGGCTCCGGCGGAGGATGGTAAACTATGAGAAAGATTTTAAGCGTAGCAGAATTTCAGAATTCGGAATGGCCGAAGCTCTTTGAAGAAGCGCTCGGCGACAATCTCGTTTCAGCTTTCGTTCATGGCGATTGCCTGATGGAAGGGTTTTCTGCATTGGAATCCCCGTGGACAGTGAGCTTTATCTTGAAGTCCAATACCGCTCAAGACTTGCTCCCATTGCAAAAGCTTACCGCAAAGGCAAAGCACGAAAATATCGTGTTCAATCACGTGTTCAGCCGTTTTGAAATCAAGTCGTCACAGGACGTGTTCCCGCTAGAATTTTTGCATATCAAAAGCAAGAACGTAACGCTTTGCGGCGAAACGCCACTTGCGGATTTCAGCCCGAACCTCGCGGAACTGCGCATCGAATGCGAACGCGAATTGCGTGGACTACTTGTACATTTACGCCGTGCATTCCTTTACTTCAAGGAAGACCGCAATCCGCACGGGATTTACGTGCGTTCTATGCCCACGCTCTTGCCGTTGCTTTATGGCGTTTATTTCCTTGCGACCGGCAACTATCCCGAGAGTCACGAACAAGTTTACGAGATGTTCCCGGGCGTGCGCATTCCTAACATGACCAAAGACAACGACATGATTGTATCAAACATCAACAAGTACATCGAAGCGGTCACCGCCATCGTGAATCTTGTAGATTCGATGAAAGTGTAGTAATAAAAGGAGATTCCCGGTTCCTTCGGCTATGCTCAGGACAGGCTCCGCCGGGAACGACAATATAAGAGTATCGACTTTACAACGCTTTTTCGTCTAAATTATTCCGTCGTTTTGCGGTAGGCTTTGGGCGAGACTCCGACGAGGCGCTTGAAGAACTTGCCAAAGAACGAAACATCAGGGAAGTTCAGAATCTTGGAGACTTTCTGGATGTCTCTGGACGACGAGCGCAATAGAACTTTTGCATCGAGCGCAATATGTTCGTCAATCCAGCGCTTGGCATTCTTGCCAGTCTGCTCTTCGGCAACAGCGGAGAGGTACTTCGGCGTAATGCCGAGTTCATCGGCGTAGAATTTCACGGAATGTTGCTCGCGATGGTGTTCGACAACGAGGTCAATAAACTGCGAAAACAGCACTTGACCACGACTCTTGACAGTTTCGGCTGCAACCAAATTATTTTTCAAGCCGATACATTCATAAAGGAGTCCTATCAAGTAGTTTTTCAGGACCTGCAGACGGCAAGAACTAGTCTCTGTCGAATCAAATTTACGTTTCAAGAACTCGAAACTCGCATTCAGTTGTTCAAATCTGAATTTATCTAGCTGTTGCAGCGGGTTTTCGCGGAACTTTAAAATCAATCGCGTGTTATCATCAAACCGAATAATCAGTTCATCAATCATGTTCTTGGAACATGCAATGCAAATCGGATCAAAGTCTTCTGACACGTTCATAGCACGTACTACTTGTTCCGG
Source organism: Fibrobacter sp. (assembly GCA_017520105.1). The sequence goes on along the minus strand of JAFWRL010000112.1, from coordinate 21,197 downwards.
AAAAACGATGAACAAGGAACCTGCTTCAAGTTTATATTTTTTTAAATCAAGTTCAACATCAACAGAACCGCGCCTTACGAGGAGAAGCGCTGCAGCTTGGACATTCATATAGTTTTCTAGTCCAAGTTCTTTCAAGCTGTTGAACATGGCAATCTTGTCGGGAAACAAGCTTACTTCGCGTAAAAGATTCAGTATTGAAAAATCCGCAGTGCGGATGTTTCCGTTCTTGTTTAAAGGATAATTGTTCATTATAGGAACATCTTAGAAAAAAGTGAAGGAAACGTCAATTGGGCTATGGGCTATGGGGTCGCGCCTCCGACGCTTTGAGGTATGGGGTTACTAAAATAATTTATAGCTAAAGTAGAGCGTATAAGCAAAGACGCCGCGGCTCATCGGTTCAAAGAACTCAGAGGAGTAGGCCGCAATCTTTGCATAAACATCCAGACGACCTCCTAGAGAAAATTTTTTCGTCAAGTCATATTCCATTGACGTATGATTCATCAAAAGCATATCCCAGCCATCAGCTCCATAGTGCGGAAGCGATCCTGGGATTGTATGCAGAGCATCGACAATCGTCTTGTTCTTCAGACGGAATTTTTTCCCTACCATGAGTTCCATGCCCAAGACATACTTCGCCCCCATATTGTACTGATAATTGTCCATATCCGACGCATATTCCGGATGTACAGCCTGAATCAGGTCATCGTAGCCCATATCCGTTGTACCTAGCAAGATAAAGTAAATCTGATGGTACATGCGGAAGCGAAGCGTTGGCAACAGCCAAAGAGAGAAGTCAATGCCAGTACCGACCGAGATTGTACCAACGGTCGCAAAGTCTCCGTAGAAAGTACAATAGTCTAGATACGTTGCAAAATCAACCCAATGTCCGCGGCCATGAACACCGACATTCGTGAGCTTTCCTGTAACATCCAGTTGAAAAAGCGTACCATCCGGTCCAACTTCTCCACGTGTAAACAAAGTAAAGTAATCAAACGGTCGATTGACTTTTCTAAACGGTTTTCCATATTCAATTTCACCACCGTACATAAAATGTTTATCGTCCCAACGTTGGTCCAAATCATCTTCGTTGCGGCCACCGAACCTGTAAATATTTCCAAAGTGCGATCCTGCACCTAAGAATACCGATAATTTCATCGGTGTATTTCCAGTGACATCGTCGCGATTTCCGAAAACTTTCCTTTGCAAGTAAGCGGAGTGCGCAAGTCCAAAAGCACCAACCTGCTTATACCAAGAGGATTCATCTGTCCCATAGAACTTACGCGAAAGCCTGTAAAGGACTTCGCCATAAACGGCACCACCAATCGAAGTTGCAATAAGGTCATTGATGGAAGGGTATTCCGTCTCGGCAAACATTTCCCACGTATAGCTTCCAAGCGCTGCAAACATAAGACTGGCGTAAAAGCCATATCCGGAGCCACGCGCAATGTTGTAATAAACAGAACCTTGATAAGGATGCCCGTAAAAATTGATTGCCCAGTGGTTGTGGTCCCACTCCCAACCTTCTTTCAGATTGCGTTTCCAGTAGCTTGGCCCCGTACGAGCATAATCCTTGTCAAGAACATAGCGGTCCCATGCCCAAATCAGGCCATTGAAGCCAAGGACTTCACCAAGGACAAGTAAAGGAGAGACTGCAGTTAGCTTATCCGAAGAATCCATTTCAAAAGAATCATCGAAAGTCGTATTCACTATGGTGTAACCAATATCAATGGAATCTTCAGGCAAAGAGTGAGGCGGTACCGAGAACAATGGAACTACGCCCTGCGGGACTGGATTTACAAGATCTGTATTCGAAGCATTTGGAAAGTTCGCGCCTAAGGCGCCTAAGCACAAAAGCAATAATGCAAACAATAATTTTTTAAACATTTCCTACTCTTTACTTCATTGATCTAGCAATGACAATTTCACTCTTCCGTAAAGCTAAATCTTTATGAAAAAATTTAAAGGGGCGTCTCGACGACACCCCAAAAGTAGAGAATGAACGACAAATAATAAAGATAAACGGTTACTTCGACTTAAGCAAGTTGTCAAAATAGACAATCGTCTTTTCGAGACCTTTGCGGAGTGGGATGGTCGGTTCCCAGCCGAGGGCTTCCTTGGCAAGCGAAATGTCTGGGCGGCGCATCTTGGGGTCGTCACCGGGGAGCGGCTTATAAACGATTTTGCTCTTGGAACCGGTGAGTTCAAGAACTTCTTTCGCAAGTTCGAGCATCGTGAATTCGCCGGGATTGCCGATGTTTACCGGGCCGATAATCTTGTCCTGGTTCATCATGCGAACAAAGCCTTCAATGAGGTCATCGACGTAACAGAAGCTACGGGTCTGGGTGCCGTCACCGTAGATGGTGAGGTCTTCGCCATTCAGCGCCTGGACGATGAAGTTACTGACGACGCGACCGTCGTTCGGGAGCATGCGCGGGCCGTACGTATTAAAAATGCGGACAATGCGGATATCAACGTTATTTTGGCGGTGATAATCCATAAAAAGCGTTTCGGCGACGCGTTTACCTTCGTCGTAGCAGCTGCGGATGCCGATGGGGTTCACGTTTCCCCAGTAGTCTTCAGTCTGCGGATGCACGGCCGGGTCACCATAGACTTCGCTCGTACTCGCCTGCAAAATGCGCGCATAGACGCGTTTGGCGAGGCCAAGCATATTGATGGCGCCCATGACGCTTGTCTTGATGGTCTTTACCGGGTTGAACTGATAGTGAATCGGGCTTGCGGGGCAGGCCAAGTTGAAAATCCGGTCAACTTCGAGGAGAATCGGCTCCGTGACATCATGGCGAATAAGTTCAAAGCTTTTGTTGTCACGCAGGTGGGCAACATTCGCCATACGGCCTGTAAAATAATTGTCCAAGCAAATGACTTCATGACCATCATTCAAAAGTCTTTCGCAAAGGTGACTGCCTAGAAAGCCTGCACCACCAGTAACCAAGCAACGCATAGATGCTCCATAAATGTTTAAATTCATGGGAAATATAGTATTAGTAGGTAATAGAAAGTTGGTAGAACTTAGAATCTAGCGCAAAATGCTATATATGCACGCATGGCAAGTATTGGCTATAGTCTTTTGCTCGTGTTGACGGCGTTCATTTGGGGATCGGGTTTTGTCGCCCAAATCGAAGGTAATGCGTTTGGACCATTCGCTTTTTCGTGCATCCGGTGCTTCATTGCCGCAGGATTCCTCGCTCTTGTTTTCAAAATTCTCGACGCCTTGGGAAAGAGTTCTCGCAGACCTCGAAACCGCGAAGAAACGATTCTTCATTGGAAAGCGGGATTTTTTTGCGGGCTTGCTTTATGCACTGCAATGAACTTGCAACAACTGGGAATGTACCTTGGCACATCCGCCGGCAAATCAGGATTCTTGACAGCCTGCTACATCGTACTCGTGCCTGTAGTTAGCTTGTTCTTGGGCAAACGTGTTTCAATCAAGACATGGATTTGTGTTGCCATTACCACCGTAGGGCTTTACCTGCTCTGCATCAAGGACGGCTTTTCGCTCGAGCTTTCGGACGGTGTTTCGCTACTGTGCGCACTCGCATTTTCAATCCACATTTTGGTAATAGACAAGTTCGTGAACCACATCGATCCGATTCGCGTTTCGAGCATTCAATTTTTGACCATTGGCGTTTTGACGGCTCCCCTAATGATTGTTTTTGACTTGAAATTTCCTGCCATGGATTTCAACACCGTCATCACGGCCTTCGCAAACCCTCGCGCCGTTGCCGGCCTCCTGTTTGCGGCTCTTTGTTCAAGCGGAATCGCCTACACGCTCCAGATTGTCGCCCAAGATAAAGTAAGGCCCACTATCGCATCGCTGACAATGAGCCTTGAATCCGTATTTGCGGTATTTGCCGGATGGGCTGTTCTGGGAGAACAGCTTTCGGCTCGTGAATTAATCGGTTGCGCTATCATGATGGTAGCCATCGTGACCGCACAAATCAAACGATAAAAACGCTGTTAGGAGAATTTTTTCTTGACTATAAACAGCGCTCCTACAACAAAAACGACTCCCAAGGCAAACGAAAGCAGGGCGCTTCGCGTAAAACCAGCCACGACATAACAGATAAAGCTGATAGAAGCAACCGACAGCGCGTATGGCAACTGCGTGTTCACATGATTGACGTGGTTACACTGCGCACCGGCACTTGCCATAATTGTCGTATCTGAAATCGGAGAAATGTGGTCGCCACAGACGGCCCCCGCCATGCAAGCCGAAATGGAAATAATCATCAAGTCGGGATCGACACTGGAGAACGCAGCAACAACAATCGGAATCAAGATGCCAAACGTGCCCCAAGAAGTTCCCGTCGAAAAAGCAAGCCCGATTCCAACCAAGAAGATAATCGCAGGCATAAAGTTCATGAAAGCGGTCGCCTTTCCCGACACGATGCCTGCAACAAAGTCCTTCGCGCCAAGCGTATCGGTGACGCCCTTCAGGCTCCAGGCAAGCACTAAAATGATAATTGCGGGAACCATCGCCTTGAAACCTTCAGGCAAGCATTCGAGACATTTTCCGATTTTCAGAACACGGCGCCCGAGATACCAAATCACGGTCACGATAAATGCGGCAAAGCTACCATACACAAGCCCGACGGAAGCATCGCTCCCGCCAAAGGCAGCGACAAAGCCCTTGTGCGCATCGCCACTCGAGAAAAATCCACCCGTATAAACGAGTCCAATTACACAGAAGAAAATCAACATCACAATCGGGAATACCAAATCGAGCATGGTCCCGCGCGCCTGTTCCTCATTCAAATTTTCCATTTTCGAATCAATCATCTCGGCTGCGGATTCGTATTTTTTCATGGGGCCAAAATCGACTTTCAGGAGCACCAAGGCAATAAGGGCCACAATCGTCAACAAAGCATAAAAGTTGTACGGAATCGATTTGACAAACAGTCCCAACCCGTCTTCGCCTTCGACAAAGCCAGTCACCGCGGCAGCCCATGAACTGACTGGTGCGATAATGCAAATCGGGGCCGCCGTTGCATCAATCAAGTACGCCAGCTTTTCATGGCTTACTTTAAATTTATCCGTAACAGGACGCATGACACTGCCCACCGTAAGGCAGTTGAAATAATCATCGACGAAAATCAAGATGCCTAGAACAATAGTCGCCATTTGCGCACCGACCTTAGACTTTATATGCAGCTTTGCCCAGTTTCCGAAAGCGGCCGCAGCCCCCGACTTGTTCATCAGGGCTACCATCGCCCCAAGCATCACCAAGAAAAAGAGAATGCCCACATTCCACGGATCGGACACCTGTTTCACCATTCCATTTTTGAAAACTGCATCCAAGAACTGCGGAAAGCTCCCCTGGCTAATAAAAAGGCCGCCAATCACGACCCCGATAAAAAGGGATGAATAGGCTTCCTTGGTAATGAGGGCTAAAACAATTGCTACGACAGAGGGCACCAACGCCCAAAACGTGCCGTGAAATAACGAAACGACTTCTGCAGCTTGCTGTTCCATAAGCATCTCCTATGAAACGAAAACTAAAAATTTTTCAAAGAGAGATGCCCGCACGAGGCAGGCTTAACAGCAAGATAGAAGGACGAAGTCCACCAACGATTTTTGAAGTTAAATCCGCATCGAAATGTCGAGGGCCTTGACGCTATGCGTGAGCGCACCGACGGAGATGAAATCGAGACCGAGCGTTGCAATCTGCTTTGCGCGTTCGAGCGTCATATTACCGGAACCTTCCACAAGCACCTTGTCGCCGCTTTCCTTGATAATCTTCAAGGCTTCGGCCATCATCTCGTTGCTCATGTTGTCAAGCATGATGACATCGACACCCTTGTTGAGGAGAGCGCGGAGCTGGTCGAAGTTTTCGACTTCCATTTCGACCATCAAGCCCTGCTTGTTGTTCTTCTTCACCACGGCAAGCGCTTCGAGCACACCACCGGCAGCTGCAATGTGGTTGTCCTTCACGAGCACCATGTCGAAAAGTCCCATGCGGTGATTGGAACCGCCACCGACGCGAACAGCGTATTTCTGCAACGTGCGGAATCCCGGAATCGTCTTGCGGGTGTCGAGCACCTTCGTCTTGCCGCCCTTCAAGGCTTCCTGGAACGTGTGAGCTACAGTTGCCACGCCGGAGAGTTGCTGGATGAAGTTCAAGAGCGTGCGTTCGCCTGTCAAAAGTTCGTGCGTTGTCCCGTCGAGTTCGGCAATTAGGTCGCCCTTCTTCACCACGTCGCCATCTTTCTTGTGGAGCGTGACCTTGGCATTTGCCTTGAGTTCCTGGAACACAAGTTCGATAATCGGGAGGCCAGCGAGAACACCGTCTTCTTTAGCGATGAGGCGGGCGTGCTGTTTCTGGTCCGCGGGGATAGTCCATTCACTGGTCACGTCGCCTGTGCGAACGTCCTCCGCCAAAGCGAGGCGGATCATGGTCAAAGCATCTTCGGTTGGGAAAACTGGAGTAGAATTATCGCCGTACATAATTTAGTTACTAGTTAATAGTTGATAGTTACTAGAGCGGCTTCGCCGCATGATTTAATATTGAAAAGTTAACAAAACATGGTTATTAGATACTAGAAACATCTATATTAAGGCTATCTAATAACTAGTAACTCAGAACTATTAACTCATTACTGCGCTCCTTTGCCAGTCAGCACCACATACACTGTCCGCACAAGAATCTGGAAGTCCAACAGCAAGCTCATGTTCTCGTAATAATACATATCGTACTGGAGCTTGATTTGCACATCTTCGATGCTCGTATCGTAATGGTGGCAAACTTGAGCCCAGCCTGTAAGGCCCGGTTTCATCTTGAGGCGGCTGATGTAGAACGGAATCTGTTCACGGAGCTGGCTGATAAACACGGCGCGCTCCGGACGCGGCCCCACCATGCTCATATCGCCTTTCAGCACGCAAAGAATTTGCGGAAGTTCATCGATACGGGTCTTGCGAAGGAACTTGCCCACTTTCGTAATGCGCGGGTCGTCCTTGGTCGCCCACTGGGCACCGAACTTTTCGGCATCGGTACGCATAGTGCGGAACTTATAGACCATAAACGGCTTGCCGTACAAACCAATGCGTTCCTGGGAATAGAATACCGGACCGCGGTCTTCCAGCTTAATCGCTATAGCCGCAAGCAAACAAATCGGGAGCGAAATCAGTCCAAGGAAAAGTCCGAAAGCGATATCAATAAAGCGCTTGACTTGCACTTGCCAGGGCGGCATCGTAAATGCAAAGAGTTCTTGCAGTTCAAAGCCATAAACAAGATTCGCCTTGAACCTGCCGTTCACGACATTGTAAAGTTCCGGAACAATATAGATGTGTAGCTGGAGTTCGCAAATCCAGACAAGTACGCGCATGATTTCTTGCGGGGAGGTACTTTCGTGCGCAATGATAATGCCACTGACCTTGTATTTTTTTACAAGTTCCGGCAAGTCGGAATATTTCCCGAGAACGGGTACATTGGCAAACTCTTTCGGCAGGACCTGGAATCGTTCATCGACAAAGCCCACGACACGCTGACCACGCGCCGGGGTCCTCGCCAGGTCTTCTGCAATCTTTCGACCTGCATCCGTTACCCCGAGAACGAGAATGTTATTCGCGCCATATCCCATGCGCAACAAGGCCCGCAAAAAGATATAGATAAACATGCGGAACAGACCGACAAGCAAGATGGCAAGACCGCCATATATAAATATCCACGGGAACCGGGAACCGTAAAGATAGCCTTCACTGAGTGGCTGGTTCGTGAAAATTTTTCCCATGAATTCGGCGCCGAACAGCGTAATGATGACCAACACCACGCCAATAACGACCGCACGGAGCACCCGCAAAATCTGGTGCGTTCTCGACTGCAACAGCCAGGACCGATACAGCCCGGCAAAGGCAAACAGGGTAAGCCATCCGGCATTCAGGACAAGCCCATACTGCCAGTAGCTTTCGAAGGTCTTGCTTGGGTCATACTTGTCCAAAATCCAACCACTATGGAACTGTACCCAGAACGCCAAGGCGAAACAAATCGACAAGGCGGCAAAATCCGAAAGGATTAGGAGTATTCGTTCCAAGGTAGTTGCGCGAATCATATCGTACCTTACTTATTAAGCGAGGAAGCGGATGACCTGGCTCTTCTCGACGATTTCGGGGAGCGCGTTCACCGCATCGACCGCCTTGGTAAGCTTGCTGTCGAGCGTCTTTTCGGTAATGACGACGATGGAGACCTTGCCCGGATCGTTGACGTCCTTCTGGATAATGGTCTCAATAGAAATGTTGTTATCCGCAAGAATCTTCGTAATCTTGGCGAGCACGCCGCAAGCGTCACGGGACGTGAAGCGGAGGTAGTAGCGGGCACTTGTCTCAGAAATAGGAACGAGCGTTGCAGAGTTTTCGACATTGAACCAGCCCATCGGGAGCGCCTTGCGGTTGCCGTTGTCGGTAGAACGGGCCAAGGAAACGAGGTCGGCGACGACAGCAGATGCCGTCGGCAGACGGCCTGCACCGGCACCGGTCTGGAGCGTTTCGCCAAGGTTGTCGCACTGGAGATAGACGGCGTTCAAGACGCGGTTCACGCTAGCGAGCTGATGATCCAGCGGAACAAAGCACGGATGGACGCGGGCATCCACACGTTCGCCATCGCGGCGGTAAATGCCGAGCAGCTTCACGCAGCAGCCAAGTTCCTTGGCGAATGCGATATCCTGTGCCGTAATCTTGGAAATACCGGAGACATAAATCTTTTCGAAATCCACACGATGGCCGCTGCAAAGGCTTGCAAGAAGAGCCGTCTTGTGGGCTGAGTCGATGCCTTCGATGTCGAAAGTCGGATCCGCTTCGGCAAAACCGAGTCTCTGAGCATCCTTCAAAACGACGTCGAAGTCAAGACCTTCGTCAGCCATGCGGCTCAAGATGTAGTTACAAGTTCCGTTGATGATGCAGCTCAAGCTTTCAACTGTAGAACCGAGAAGGCCTTCCTGCAAGCTGCGGATGATAGGAATGCCACCGCCGACAGCAGCTTCGAACAGCACATGCAGGCCTTTCTTGGCGGCAAGCGGGAAAATTTCGTGACCATACTTGGCGAGGAGAGCCTTGTTGGCAGTCACCACATGCTTACCACTTTCGAGCGCGGCCAAGATCCACTTACGCGGCATATTGTAGCCGCCGGCAAGTTCCACGAGCACGTCAATATCGTTACCGGCAATCATTTCGTCGGCATTGGTCGAGACCTTGTAACCTTTTGCCTTGTACGGTGCAACTTCTTCGTCGGACTTAGCGCAGATGCAGGCAAGTTCCAGTTCAACACCCAATTTTTCCTTGTATTCTGCAATCTTCTGTTCAAGAATCTGAATGACACCGCCACCAACGGTACCCGTGCCAATTAAACCAATACGCAACATATAGCGTCTCCATTTTAAATTTTACGGGGTAAATATAGCAAATTAGAAGGTTAGTCAATGGTCAATGGTAATTAGTGGTTAGTGGTCAGGACTACAAAGGCCTCTTTACTTATACACACTCACGTTGCAGATTCCGTTCCCTATCTGAAGCACGTAGCGACCGGGCGTGGGCACGTTCACGTTGATGTTCGTGCTGTTGGCCGTTCCACGAAGCACCATATTGCCCTGCATATCGAATAATGTGTACTTGGCACCAACACGGGCACCCGCCACCTGCAAAGTATTGCCTAGAACAGTCACGCTAAATTGCGGCGCGGGAGCGACATCTATGCGGTTCGTCTTGGAACTGCTCGACTTGCCCTTAGAACTGCTCGAACTAGACGTTTTTGCAGAAGAACTGGATGACTTAGCCGAAGAACTAGACGACTTGACTGAGGAACTGGAAATTTTTAAAGAACTAGAGCTGGGCTTTGCAGAAGAACTACTTGATACGCTCGAAGACGATTTTGCGGAACTTGAAGATTCTGCACTAGAACTGGACGCAATCTCAGAGGAACTCGAAATCAACGTGCTGTCGATTTTCCAACCAGCATAAAACACCTGATTTTTTGTATTACTTACATCAACCGCAGTCTTAGGAGTACCAGAACATCCTGAACTATAACAATCTCTGTCCTCATACCACCCTGTAAAAAAGTAGCCATCACGTGACACGTACTGCGATTCCGGCAGATTTACCGGCACGCCTTCTTCGTAATATGTCACGTCATGTCCTTTCGCTATCTTGCCATCTTCACCAAGAACAAGAATCACACGATGTTTTGTATTTTCCAAATTCAAATGCGGAAGGATCTTCGTTCCTGGAGGGTCTTCTGCCCATGCAAACCCATCTTCGCCATTTTCCTTCGGTTTTTCGCCATCCTTTTCATACCAGCCCCGCAACGAATCAGCAACAGTACCACCCGTTAACTGATTCTCTGCAACAGCAACAAAACCACTATCTGAAATATGTGCTACAAACTGACCCGCATCAACAGGATCTGGCACGTTAATCGCCGTCATATTAGGCTGATTTAAATAGAAAGCGTTGTCAAACGAATAGTAGCCACCTTCGCCATAACCGACAAGTGACGCCCCATTCCCGTCACCCTGATTTACGACAGAAACAATTTCACCCGCATTGTAACTGTTGAGCACAACAACCTCCCCGGAAACAGATTTCATCCATCCGAGTATTCCCGCCACATTCCTAAGACCTGATACACGACCCTGATTGTAGCTGTTTACCACATAGACTTCCGGGTAGCCATAGGCTTCACCCACCAATCCACCGATATAGCTAACCCCAATAACAGTTCCCGTATTATAACATCTTTGAATATCAATTGTTCCGAAATGATAAATCCGTCCTACAAAGCCGCCACATGAGGCACTACCCGAAACCATGCTGGAATTATAAGAATTCGTTATATTCACAGAAGTCTCGTTAATTTGCCCTATAAAGCCACCTAGTTTATCATTACCTTCAACAAGTCCATGTGCAAATGAATTTGTTATAACAAAGACATCTTTTTTCATGTAGGAATCTTTTTCTTTACCCGTAACATATCCCACAAAACCACCGACATTTTCATCACCATTAAAATAGAAGTCCTCCAATTTCAGATTTTTTATGATAGCCGCACCACCATCACCCACAAAACCAACATTACTTTGTCTTACATTATTGAAATACAGCCCATAGATAAAGTGTCCATTACCGTCGAAAGCGCCCTTAAAATTTTTCATCGGGATCCACGTCCTAAACGATTTTTGAACATTCAACTCCCCTTCAGAATCAAGCACCTGCTTATTCACCACAATGTCCTGCGTCAATTTTCCGCAAGCGTTTTCCTCGCGTTCCATTCCGTTTATTCCGTTCACAATCGAAGCAAAGCCATAAAGTTCTGCCACGTTCGAAATGGCGTAACACAAGCTGTCGATTTTAGGTTTCTTTATTTGTAGCCATTGAGCATAAAGCGTTTTGTTTCCTTTGTCGTTAGGGCCTATTTTTTCAAGTTTCATATCTTTGTCCGTAGGTTTTGCCACCGAATACCAGCCATCGAACAGATATCCTTCACGTTCGACATTTGCAGGGAGTGAGAAAACCAGTCCTTCCGTATATTTTGACGGATAAACACTTGTATCCCCATCAAAAGTATGCCATGTTATAGAATGGACCCCTATGGAAACATTTACCTTTCCGCTAAAATCGGGATACTTGCCTTTACCGAAGGTTTCCTGACCCCAAACTTTATTGTATTCGTGCAAATACGTGGCCACTGTACCATTATTAAACAAAGAATCATCTGCCGTAACAACACCTTCATAAAAGGTTCCGTTGGCAACTTTCTTGTTCGCCAAATTTTCCATTTTGACACTACTATACTCGTCTGCCCCTATCAACAAATTTTCCACTTTGCCATCATGGATAATGTCTGCCGCATTATACGAATTCACTATAAAAGAAGCCACATTTTTAACATTTCCTACAAAGCCCCCAATAACACAACCAACATAACTATGGTACATTTCCAACAAAGAATCCGGCACACTTTTGGGGATAATTTTTTTGACCGTTCCCCTGTTATAGGAACTTTCTATACGCAATGTATCACTAGAAGCATCTTTCAAAGATGTTATACCGATCAACCCTCCAACACTAGACATTCCATCAACAGCACCGATATTGTAGCTTTCCTTTATAGTTCCCTGTCCGCGGCCAACAAGCCCTCCACTGTATCCTTCCCCGCCATGGACAATCCCCGAATTGTAGCATCGTTCGACAAGGAACTTTGCGCTGCCATAATTCACAGACTTATTGAAGCGCTCTTCTGTTCTAGTTCTTTCTTGCACCGCGTAACCAATCAACCCACCAACATAACGGTTTCCTCTAACCGATCCCGTATTATAAGAATTAGTCAAAGTAATGGTTGACAAGCTCCCTGCATAGCCCACAAGTCCACCCGCTCCACCAGATTCTTCAGTAGAAACGACCAAGCCGTCATTATGGCTATCCTTTATCTTAACTCCGCCACTTGCATAGCCGACCAAACCCGCAACACCATTTCCTCCTTTAGAATCAGATTTTACCGTAGCGGAACTAAAGCAATTATCTACAACTACGGAATCCCCAGCAAAAGCAGTCAAGGCTCCAACATCTAAAATGCGATAAGAATCCTTGTCTTCGACTTCGGGCATATAGAAATAGGCATCGACAATTCCCAAATTTTTTATAGAGCCATTGAAAAAGCTGAACAATCCCAGATTATACTCATTATCCACTTGGTACAGGCCCGATATCGTATGATTCTGCCCGTCAAAAGTTCCTTCAAAAGATCTTATGGATTCCCATGGTCTAAAAGGACCTTCATTGGGAGTTCCATCCGCCTTCAGCACATTCTCGTTCACCACGATGTCCTGGGTCAATTTGGCGCAATCGAGGCGTGGCGGCAAAGAATCAGCGTAATAGGTATTAAACAGTTCCGCAAATTCGTAGAGGTCGTCCGCAGTGCCGATCTGGTAACAGCCGTTTGATGAAGTTAGTGAAGCTTTTGCCGTAATAGCGAAAGACAAAACTGCCACAATAGACAAAAATGTGTGTTTCATGGTCCCTCTTTGGACATTTTTCTTAAAAATTACTGAAGAATAAAGTACAATCTTACAATTCTATACAAAAATGATACATAGAATTTAGCGATTAACGGTTGAAAAATTGCGATAAAATGTCAAAAAAAAAGTATAAGTAACACTCCTAGATTATAACCCCTAAATTACATGCCCCCAAATTCTAATCCCAAATTTTCTTTTTACTATATTATCAACCATGGAACAGGAAGCCGTAAACCCAGCAATTGGTTCGATTCTAAACGAGCAAAAGCTAAAGAACATCGTTTATCCGGTCAAACTATTCAAGGCCCGACTGAACGAGGAGTTTTTGCGCGCAAACCGCACCCGCAAGCCATTCCTATTTATAAAGATTTATTCGCACCAGTACGACGTGCTCGGCTGGGGTCGCCCGTCGAAGATTGTCGAAAATACATGGAAAATCAGTGTCCTCACGATGTTTTCGCATTTGAGGTTCATCGACGTCCTTGGTTACCTGAGCGACAACAGCGGTATCGGCGTCATTCTCCTGAATTCGGACATGAGCACGCTAGAAGCCATCCGCAAGGAAATCCTGCACAAGCTGAATGACGCGGGACTCATCCAGGCTTTGCGCCACAAACCGAAGGCTCCTATATTCCAAGCGTACCTTTACACAGGTTATCAAGAAAAGGATAATCTCGAAATGGACTGCAAGCTGAAGGAGTTCAACAGCACTAACGGAAGTTTCTTCACGTTGAACAGGCTGAATCTTTCGGACATCTGGCAACACCCGCACAAGATTCGCTTCAGGCATATCATCAAGAGAACCGTTGATGTCACTTGTTCCTCTATCGCCCTGATTCTTCTCTCGCCACTCCTTTTGTTCTGCGCTCTAGCGGTCAAGGTCAGTGACCCGAAGGGGCCTGTCATCTTCAAGCAAACACGTGTTGGACGGAACGGTACGTTGTTTACGATGTACAAATTCCGCAGCATGTATGTCGATGCCGAAGAACGCAAAAAAGAATTGCTATCGCAGAACGAAACAGGTGGCAAGACGTTTAAGATGAAAAATGATCCGCGAATTTATCCGTTCGGCCACATTCTCCGCAAGTTCAGTCTCGACGAATTGCCACAGCTTATCAATATTCTCAAAGGCGAAATGTCTATCGTCGGTCCGCGTCCGCCCATCCCGGAAGAAGTCGCCGAATACGAACCGTGGCACCGCATGCGTCTTTCTGTGACTCCGGGTCTCACCTGCATCTGGCAGGTCAGCGGTCGCAGCAACATTCCGTTCGAAGGGCAGATGCGTCTCGACAACGACTACATCCACCGCGACGGCAAGCTTGGCGACGATATCAAGCTCATCCTCAAGACATTCAAGGTCGTGTTCAAAGGCGACGGAGCGTACTAATTTATTAGGGCTCAAGATTCACAAACTAATGGTCCATGACCGACGTCGGTTTCTGTGACAGGCGTCACATTTCGAAGTTCAAGGAAAATCGAACATCGAATTCAAACAACACTCTTCACGTCATTCATCTGCTGACTATGGCCTACAAGCCACTACTTTTTTATCTTTCTTTTTGGTGTATGATTTAAGGAGCTTTATGAAAAAATTTTTGATTTCTACGGCATTGCTCGCCTCAAGCGCCTTTGCCGCAAACATCACGGTGAACCCCGCATCCACAGCCCAGAAGGTTGTCGGGTTTGGTGCAGGCGCCGCCTATTACCAGAGCTGGATTACCGCCATGAGTTCTTCGATGCAGAAGGACTTCTACGATACGGCATTCACGGGCCTGAATCTTTCCTTACTCCGCATCGGTAACTGGAAGCAAGAAGACACCACAAGTATCGCAGCAGATGTCGCAATCGTCAAGGCAGGCAAGGAACGTCTCGGCAACCGCCTCAAGGTGGAAATGTCCAGTTGGTCTGCTCCGGGACGCCTCAAGCCAAGTGGAAGCGTGAACGGAAACCAGGGCCATTCCAAGAGCGACAAGTCACTCAAAAAATCAAGCAACGATCCCTACGGCAAGTATGTCTATAGCGAATTCGCTCACTGGTGGAAGACTTCTCTGCAGGCTTACGAACAGATGGGCATTATTCCCGACTATATCAGCTTGCAGAACGAACCGGACATGGAAGCCGAATACGAAGAAACCTTGTTTGAACCCACCGAAACTGGTGAAATTGCAGGCTACAAACAAGCTCTCCAAGCCGTACGCGATTCCATCAGTACGCTTGCAAACCCGCCGAAGATTCTCGGACCGGAACCGCTCGGCATCGGTTACAACAATTTCGAAAAGTATGCAAAGGCTTTCGATGACAAGAACGTTGACGGTTATGCCTACCACCTGTACCACGCAGGCGATGGCAACGACAACTCCGGCCAGAACTACCTGAATCCGGAAAACTTCCGCAAGGCGATGACTGCTATCGGCAAGAACTACGGCAGCGACAACAAGCCTATCATCATGACGGAATTTTGCACGATGGAAAACGCAGTACGTGCACAGGACATGCTCGGCCTTGCACACATCATGCAAGTCGGCTTCACCGGCGGCAAGCTCAACGGCTATATCGCCTGGGAACTCTTCTGGGGCGAAGAGAACGGCCAGCTCATCGGCGTTTGCCCGGGTGAAGGCTGGAGCAGCTGCAAGGAAGCGAAACTCTACATCAACCCCGAATACCACGCCATGCGTCACTATTCGAAGTTCGTGAACCCGGGCTGGCGCGTGGTGAACACCACGAGCGACGGAAACGACCTCTACACGGTCGCATTCCGTAGTGCCGACTGCGATTCCATTACCGTTGTCGCCATCAACAAAGGTTCCGCACAGAGTTTGAATCTGTCTGTAAACGGTTACAATCCTGTTTCTGCCGTGCAGTCCGTCGAAAGCGGCGACAAGAGCAAGGCGGTTACCGCAGGCGCCATCATCGACGCCCCGGCAAAGTCCATCACGACGGTCGTTTTCACCACTAGTAATACAGCAGCGCTCCAGTGCGAAGACTCCCCCATCGACGACCCCTACATCGATCCGTCGAAGCAACTTGCAGACACGCTCGTGATTGTCGATTACGCCAACGAAAGCGCCGCTAAAGGCTGGAAAAGCGATGAAACGCTCAAGGCCGTGACGTTCGAGACAACAGCCCTCGACGGCGTGAGCAAATATGTGAAGGTTCCGCTTGCGGGTTGCGCCCAAGATGACTGCGGTTATCAGCACGCCCTCTTTACGCTCCCCGATGCAGCTGCCGTCAAAGAACCGTTGACCAAGTGCAAGGAACTCGTATTCACCATGCGCAGCATCGACAACGAAGACGCTTCCGTGAACATCGGCGGCGCAGGCGGCAGCACATGGAGCAGCTACCAGTACGGCAACACCGCTCCTGCAGGTTCCTGGGCCGATGTATCAGTCCCGCTTGACAACGAAATCGACTCAACCGGCGCCCCCTTCGGCTCCACGCAGCTTTCGTTCAACAGCGATAACGCCGGTCTCCTCATTGCAAAGATTGTCGCCGTCGGATGCGGCGGAAACACGGACGCCATCAAGGGCATGCGTACGAACTTTGCCGCGAACAACCTCAACGCCGAAGCGACCGTTTTCGACATGAACGGAAATCTTGTATGGAAGGGCCGCAAGGGCGATGCGCTCAATGCCAACGGAACTCTCAAGCCGAGCCTCCGCCAAGGCGCCTACATTTTGAAGACCAAGGCTAACGCCCAGCGCGTTATCAAGAAGTAAATAGCACTCAGAACCTTTAGAAATGGCCTGCCCAATGGCGGGCCATTTTCAATACAAAAAAATCCGCGGCACACAAGCTGCGGATTCTTTTGTTTTAATTCTAACGAAGGGAGAACTAAGCCCAGTTTTCGGCCTTGAGTTCGCGGCCCCAGATTTCCTTGACCACGTCTTCGACCTTGCGGTTCTCGAAGAGCATCTGATAGACAGCTTCGACAATCGGCATTTCGACGCCGAGCTTCTTGGCAAGCGCGCGTGTACTGCGGCAAGTCGGCACGCCTTCGGCAATCATCTTCATGCCGGCGAGCACCTGGTCGAGCGTTTCGCCCTTGCCGATGTGTTCGCCCACGTAGCGGTTGCGGCTATGTTGCGAGAGGCACGTCACAATGAGGTCGCCCATGCCGGCAAGGCCGGCAAACGTTTCGGGCTTTGCACCGAGAGCCTTGCCCAAGCGGCACATTTCAGCCTGACCGCGAGTGAGAATTGCAGCGCGGGTATTATCGCCAATTTTGAACTTGCCGCTAGCTTCGAGGCCATAAAGCACGCCGGAAGCAATAGCAATCACGTTCTTCACGGAACCGCAAAGTTCCACACCGACGATGTCGGTCGAGGTATAGACGCGGAGGTAAGAGCAACTCATCGCCTTCTGCACAATCTTTGCAGATTTTTCGTTCACGCAAGCGGCCACAATGGCTGTAAGCACGTGGCGGCTCACTTCTTCTGCATGAGACGGACCACTGAAAGCGACCATCTTGTCTTCGGTCAGCCAAGGCACCTTTTCGAGGATGACTTCGCTCATGAGCTGGTCCGTGCCTTCGAGAATGCCCTTCGTGGCGCAGACAACAATCGGCTCCTTACCCTTTTCAGGAGTCCAGGAACCGAGATTAGCGGCAACGCCAGCCATAAACTGAGACGGCACGACAATCAAGACCATATCACAGCCGTTCAAAGCGGCATGCATGTCGGTTGTATATTTGAAATCAGCCGGGAAAATGACACCCGGAAGTTTGTCCTTGTACTGGTGCTCGGTAGAAAGCAAATCTACTTCAGCCTGAGAATTCGTCCAAAAAGTAAGTTCGTTCTTGTTTTCGTAAACAACTTGGCCAAGCGTAAGCCCCCAGCCACCAGTACCTAAAACTGTAACTTTCATGAGCAAATATCCTTTAAATTCAATTTTTCCAATAATCTACAATATTTTATGGAATTGCGCCCGCCATTATTCAAAAAATGTAATGGAGATTTCCACCTAAAGGTGAGAAAGGCAAGTCCATTAGTTGGACTATCGCTACGCTCTAGTCCCAAATGCTGGTTTCGGTCATGTCCAAGCAAGCTTGGCCGCGACACTCAACCTACGCATTTGTTTTGCGCTTAGAGCCAAAACCGTTTTCAGTGCCGTTGAGGAGGCGCTTGATGTTCGACTTGTGCTTTACGATGACGAACACCGCGACAACTAATGCCAAAATCATCTGTCCGAGGTTTACGCTCTCGAAATAGTATTCCGGGCATACATACCCGAAAATAGCGAGGATTCCGAGAAGGGCGCACCCGAAAATGCTACCAACGGACACGTACTTCGTCGTAACCGTAAGGATAATCCAAAGTGCAAAAGCCGAAAGCACCGTGAGCGGCAGAATCGCAAGGAAAACGCCGAGCGCGGCAAGCACGCCTTTACCGCCACGGAAACCGGCAAAGCAAGTAAAGCTATGACCGAGAATCACGAGGAGACCCGCGACCAGCGGAACCCAGGCGCTATAATCAGCGCCGCCAGCGGCGACTTGGGCCTCGCACATTTTCTGTGCGATAAACGGTCCAAGGAAACCTTTCAAAAGGTCCATGAAGACAACTGGCAAAGCCGGCTTCCAGCCAAGCACACGGAACGTATTCGTAAGGCCTGCATTCTTGGAGCCGTAATCACGGATATCGTAATCTTTACCTTTCGCGAGTTTTGCTACCCATATGGCGCTGGGGATCGACCCCAGCAAGTACGCTATTGGAAAGCTCAGTAAACTGTTCAAGTTCTTCGTCCTTTCTAAGAGTTAATTTCCTATCGAAGTTCAAGCGGAGCGGGGCACCCTGTAGCTGGAACTCGTCATAAAACTTTTTGAGCAAGTAGCGCTTGTACGATTCATCGACAAGTTCCGGAGTGCGCGTTTCTACAGCGATGACCGGCGGTTCCACCATGACCTGGCAGGCTCGCGTAAGCATGACGACGCGGCCGTTGTGGCTCGGAGGTGCCTTCTCTTGCAAGAAGTTCGCAAAACTTTCGGCAACGCGGTCACGGCCAAGCACACGGCGGCAGTTGGCATACACGGTCTGAATCGCCTGGATGACACGGCCCACACGCTGGCCTTCCTTGGCGCTGATCGAAAGAATCGGTACAAATTCAAGCATCGGTTCGCGTTCCAGGAGGTCACGAATCATGTGGTCAAAAGACTTGTCGTTCTTGTTCGGGAGAATATCCCACTTGTTCAAAACGACAATAAGACCCTTCCCAGCCTTGCGGATTTCCGTAATGATGCGGTAATCCTGAATTTCCATGCCGCGGGTACAATCGACGACGAGCACGGACAAATCCGAACGGTGGATGCTTTCGAGCGTGCGCATGTTGCTGAACACCTCGACTTCGTCTTCGACTTTGGCCTTTTTGCGGAGGCCTGCGGTGTCCGTGACCACGAACTTTTGTCCGTCAACGATAAAATCACAGTCAATGGAATCGCGGGTCGTTCCCGGAATGTCCGAAACCACGGCACGTTCTTCGTTCAACAAACGGTTGAGGAGCGTGCTCTTGCCCGCATTCGGGCGCCCGAGAATAGCAAAGCGAATCGGACGTTCCTCACGGCGCTCACCACGAACCGGAGTCGGCAGCACAGAAACAACTTCATCGAGCAACGAAAGACAGGCGTACCCCGTCAAAGCGCTAATCGTACGCGGCTGACCGAAGCCAAGCTTGAGGAATTCGTAACTTTCCTGGCGGTCGCCCTGCAATTCACTCTTGTTCGCAACAAGGATAACCTTTTTGTCAAGCTTGCGGATGAGGCGTGCAAACTGCTGGTCGAGCTTGGTGATGCCCACGCGAATATCCACCATGAAAAGTACGAGGTCGGACTCGTTCACGGCATTGAAAATTTGGGCGCGGACGCTATCGGCCAAGACGTCGATGGAATCATCGGGCAAAAAACCGCCCGTATCGACAACGGTAAATTCATGTCCCTTGTAAATTGCATTTTGGTAATGACGGTCACGCGTGACGCCATCACGGTCGCTGACTACGGCGGCCCTGCGGCCAAGAATGCGGTTGAAAAGGGAGGACTTTCCGACGTTCGGTCGTCCAATTATGCACACTATAGGTAATTTCATCGAATATAAATATAGAAATTGTGTCTAGGGGGTGTTTAGACGAGAAGGTGATTCTTCTGCCCTCTGTTAATTTCTTATTGCATATTTTTAACCAAGAATAATATATCTTTGTAGTGTATTTATTTAGAGTTTTTCCCCACAGGTGGGAAGGACATACGAGGTTACTTTGGCTTCCATAAACGGAAAGACGGAAACTCTTTGCATTTTCGGGCATCCGGTTGCACACAGCAAATCGCCCGCTATGCACAACGCTTTGTTTAAAGCACTCGGCATCAATGCGGCTTATCTCCCCTACGCCCCCGAACCAGAAAATTTCGCACAGGCCATTGAAGGCTTCAAGGCGATGAAGTTCCGCGGCGCAAACGTCACCATTCCCTACAAGACGGAATTTTTCAACGCAGACGGTTCTCCCCGCCTGGTCGATGAACTTTCGGAAATTTCGAAGTTCACCGGCAGCGTGAACACGCTCTACTGGAAGGATGGCGTTGTCGGCGGAACTCTCTGCGGTACGACGACAGACCCGTATGGTTGCGTGCGAAATCTCGAAGAGAATGAGGTCAATCCGACAGGCAAAAAGATTGCTCTACTCGGAAACGGTGGCGCAGCGCAGTCGATTGCGTTTACGCTTGTGGAACAAGGAAACGAGCTTACAATTGTTTGCCGCACCAAAGAAAAAGGCGACTCGCTCGCCGGTTCGTTGAACAAGTTTTTCCAGTCGGGCAAAGCTGGCGACAAGAATTTCAAGGATGTTCAAGTTACGACGTTTTCCGAATTCGAGAGCATTTCTGCCCATTTCGACATTATCATCAACGCCACTTCGGTCGGCATGACTCCGAACGTTGACGCATCCCCCGTTACAGACGAATGTCTGCACAAAGGCCAGGTCGTCTGCGATATCGTTTATACCCCGCCTCGCACCAAGCTTTTGCAAATGGCCGAAGCCAAGGGTTGCAAGGTGGTGACCGGCGAAGGCATGCTAGTCCACCAGGGGCTAGAAAGTTTCAAGAAATGGTTCCCAAAAGAAACCGAGAACAGAACAAACGAAGAACTCACCGCGATTATGCGCAAAGGAATGCAGGGCTAAGATGAAGAAGCATTTATACTTTAC